>NZ_JASHIT010000002.1:0-188144 GCF_030733595.1 Halomonas sp. MMSF_3323
ACTTGCCATCGGCGTCGTCGTTGGTGCTGGCGGATTGAGTCGCCTGGCCGGTGTGGCGGTGGTCAGTCGCCGAGAGCCTCGGCGATCTCGCATTCGCCGTCCAGGAGCACCGTCTCGTGATTACGGATCTTTCGTTGCCCCAATAGATAGACCAGGGCCTGGGCCACGTTGGCTCTGGAGATCTGGTTGTTGCCCCCGGTCTCGTCCAGCGACGTGGCCACACGGCCGGTGGCGTCGTCGTCGGTGAGCCGGCCTGGCTTGACGATGACATGGTCCACCTTGCTGCTGCGCAGGTAGGCATCGGCAGCGAACTTGGCGGCCATGTAGGGCCTGAGCTTCTCCGGCGCCTGCAGCGGCTGCTCGGCGCGCATGGCGCTGACCATCAGCATGCGATCCAGCCCCTGGCGGCTGGCCTCGTCCGCCACCCGCGTAGCGGCGTAGAGGTCGATCAACAGCGTCTTGTCGGGCCCGGTGTTCGGGCCGGAGCCGGCGGTGAACAGCACCTGTTCGCAACCTTCGAAGGCGGAGGCGAAGTCGCCCTCCAGGTCGGCGACGACCGTCTCGATACCTTGTTGCTCGAACCAGTCGCGTTGCTCGGCGCTACGGATCATGGCGCGAATCGGATGTCCCTGGCGGTGGGCGATGGCGCAGACCTGGCGGCCGATCTGGCCGTTGGCACCTATCACGAGTGTGGTCATGTCGGCCTCCTTGTCGATACCTGGAAATAACCATGGCGTCGATGGGGAAGACTTTCAACGGGGGAGACTTTCAATGGGGAGGCGAATCGATGGCGACGCCGCCCGCAGGCCAGTACCCTGTGCGTCTTTCCCTCACCCACCCGCTCAGGAGCAGCGATGAATCCTCAGGACCTGGAACGCCTGGTTACCTTGCCGATGCCTTTCGGCAAGCATCAAGGCACCTTGATCGCCGATCTGCCCGGGCCTTACCTGGCGTGGTTTGCCCGGGTCGGGTTTCCCCCCGGAGAGATCGGACGCCTGCTGGCGCTGATGCACGAGATCGACCACAACGGCCTGAGCGACCTGCTGGAGCCGTTGCGACGCCGCGGCTGAGCGGCGCCACCTGGCGGGGAGAACCGGTCGCCGTCGTCAGACCGCACCCTTGTCGGTCTAGCTTAAACCGCGTCCTTGTCGGTCGAGGTCAGACAGCATCCTTGTCGGTCTCGCCGGTACGGATACGAATGACCTGCTCAAGGGGGGTGGCTGAAGACAGCTGCCATCGTCGGTCAGACCGCGTCCTTGTCGGTCTCACCGGTACGGATACGAATGACTTGCTCAAGGGGTGTGACGAAGATCTTGCCATCACCGATCTTGCCGGTGTTGGCGACCTGGACGATGGCTTCGATGACCTGCTCGGTCATACCGTCGTCGACCGCCACCTCAAGCTTCACCTTGGGCAGAAAGTCGACCACGTACTCGGCTCCCCGGTACAGCTCGGTGTGGCCCTTCTGACGGCCAAAGCCCTTCACTTCAGTGACGGTGATGCCCTGAACACCGATCTCGGAGAGCGACTCGCGGACGTCGTCGAGCTTGAATGGCTTGATAATCGCGGTCACCAGTTTCATGGCGGGTTCCTCATCCTGTCCGTGTGGGGGCGGCGTCGGTCGTGCCTGGCGCCAACCCGTTGGCGGCGCGCCGTTGCGCCTGTCCTGACTAGTGTGACAAAGCATACCCCTGGCGAACAGCAATAAAAAAGGCCCCCGAAGGGGCCAGGAGGAGCACGCCAGCTCACTGGTGTCGCGGGTAAGCTCAGGCTTACTTCTTGGCGACGTTAAACTCGGGGTAGGCTTCGAGACCACATTCGGCCAGGTCGACGCCTTCGTATTCTTCTTCTTCGCTGACACGCACACCCATGATTGCCTTGATGATCAGCCACACGACCAGGCTAGCGGTGAAGACCCAGGCGAAGATGCCGATGATGCCGAGCATCTGTGCGCCGAAGGTGGCGTCGGCGTTGTTCAGCGGGACCGCCAGGACACCCCAGATACCGGCCACACCGTGGGCGGAGATGGCACCGACCGGATCGTCCAGGCGCAGCTTGTCGAGGACCACGATGGCGACCACCACCAGGACACCGCCGACTGCACCGATCAGGGTGGCGCCGAGGGCCGTGGAGGACAGCGGGTCGGCGGTAATGGAGACCAGGCCAGCGATGGCGCCGTTCAGGGCCATGGTCAGGTCAGCCTTGCGGAACCAGATCTTGGCCAGGATCAGCGCGGCGATGACACCCCCGGCGGCGGCAGCGTTGGTGTTTACCAGCACCTGGGCCATGTTGTTGGCGGAAGACACGTCGGAGAGCTTGAGCTCGGAGCCGCCGTTGAAGCCGAACCAGCCCAGCCACAGGACGAAGGTACCCAGGGTCGCCAGCGGCATGTTGGCACCGGGGATGGCGTAGATGGCGCCGTTCTTGCCGTACTTGCCCTTGCGCGGACCGAGCACCAGCACACCGGCCAGGGCTGCAGCGGCACCCGCCATGTGGACAATGCCGGAACCTGCGTAGTCGGAGAAGCCTGCTTCGGACAACCAGCCGCCGCCCCAGGTCCAGTAGCCGGAGACCGGATAGATCACGGCGGTCATGACCACGGCGAAGGCCAGGAAGGCCCACAGTTTCATGCGCTCGGCGACAGCGCCGGAGACGATCGACATGGCGGTGGCCACGAACACGACCTGGAAGAAGAAGTCGGCGCGGGCCGAGTAGTAGGGCGCGTCTTCACCACCTGCCAGCACCGCATCGACGCTGTTTTCGGCGCCGATCAAGAAGCCGAGGTTGGGGATGAAGCCGCCGGCGTCGGAGGAGTACATCAGGGCGTAGCCCACCAGCAGATACATGGTGCAGGCGACCGCGAACAGCACGATGTTCTTGGTCAGAATCTCGGCGGTGTTCTTGGCCCGGACCAGGCCGGCCTCGAGCATGGCAAAACCGGCGGCCATCCACATGACCAGGGCGCCGCAGATAAGGAAGTAGAAGGTGTCCAGCGCGTAGCTGAGTTCACTGATATCGACCATGGAAGTGTCTCGCTATATTTTTATCGGAAGTCGGGTCAGGGGACGGGGATCAGACCGCGTCGGAGCCGCGCTCGCCGGTGCGAATGCGGATGACGTCTTCCAGCGGCGTGACGAACACCTTGCCGTCACCGATCTTGCCGCTGTTGGCCGCGTTGCAGATGGCTTCCAGCACGCTGTCCAGTCGGGCCTCGTCGATCGCAACCTCGACCTTCACCTTGGGCAGAAAGTCGACGACATACTCGGCGCCGCGGTATAGCTCGGTGTGGCCCTTCTGGCGGCCGAAGCCCTTGACCTCGGTCACGGTGATGCCCTGGACGCCGTTGTCGGCCAGCGCCTCGCGGACGTCGTCCAGCTTGAAGGGCTTGATGATGGCGGTGATCAGTTTCATGGCATGGCTCCCTACGTGCATAAGGTGGCGGCTTGTTTCCGCTCGGTGCATGGATATCTATGCATAGCGATATACGTGCCATAAATTTGGCGAAAGCTTTGTTTACAATGGCTTGTGGTTGTTTTGGAAAGCGAGAGACGAAAAACACCCGCGAGTTTGCGGCACTGCATCAAAGTAAATGCACTGTTTTGGTGCTGGCGCGTATTGGTGGTGCGTCATTGGTGAGCATGTTGTGCTTGGTAGAGTGTTGGGCCGCGTGCTGCGTCGCGTGCCGGGGCGCGTGTAGGTATCAGGGAGTCGCCAATGCGCCGGGCGCCAATGGGCAAGGGCCACGAAGCATGCGTTGGGCGCCCGGCTTGCGTATCCTGTCGGCAACGGAGTTCCCATCGACGTTTCAAGGAGAGCCATCATGGTCAGTCAGGATCGCATCAGCCGTTTGGCACAGCAGATCGGCGAGCGCTTGCAGGGCGCCTCCCAGGCCCCGGAAGACATCCAGAAGGGGGTCCAGCAGGTGGTGCGTGGCGCCTTCGATCGTCTCGAACTGGTGTCACGCGAGGATTTCGACATCCTCATGGACGTGTTGCAGCGCACCCGCTCCCGGGTCGAGGCGCTGGAAAAGCAGGTGGCGGCGCTGGAGAGCCTGGTCGAGGAACGTGCAGCGCCCGCTGGCGAAGCGACCGCGGCGCCTGCCGTGGCCGAGGAAGCCGCCGAGGTGCCGGTGCCGCCGGTGCCGGAACAGGGCAAGCAGGACGAGGCGTCGAGCGGTTCAGCCGACAAGCCCTCCGCCTGAGGCTTCGGACGCAGAACGTCACAAGATATGCCGGCCCGCCCTGGCGGGGGGCCGGTATGCGGCGCCGGTGAGGTGGGCGTGCTCTACTGGTCATGAGCCTTCCGTCAGGCAGGGAGCCCATGACGCTTGCCATCATTGCCACCCGTGCGGGACTGGGGCTGGACGCCCCCGAGGTGCAGGTCGAGGTACACCTGGCCAACGGCCTGCCGGGCATGACCCTGGTCGGCCTGCCCGAGACCGCAGTGCGCGAAAGCCGCGAACGGGTGCGCAGCGCCCTTGCCACCTGCGGCCTCGACTACCCGCTACGCCGTATTACCCTGAATCTTGCTCCCGCCGATCTGCCCAAGGAGGGTGGACGCTTCGATTTGCCCATCGCGCTGGGTCTGCTGGTGGCTTCCGGCCAGTTGCCCGCCGCCGCACTGGAGGGTGTCGAGTGCGCCGGCGAACTGGCCCTCGATGGTCGGTTGCGGCCAGTAACCGGCATGCTGCCCTTCGCCATGGCTACCCGTCAGGCCGGGCGGCGCCTGATCCTGCCCGAGGCCAACGCCGATGAGGCGGCCTTGGTCAACGGCCTGGAGGTGCTGCCGGCGGCACACCTGCTCGACGTCGTCGCCCACCTGGCCGGGCGCATTCCCCTCGCTGCTCACCTACCCGCCGCACCGCCGCAAGACGGGCCTGCGGCGCTGGATCTGTGCGATGTGCGTGGCCAGTATCAGGCCCGGCGAGCGCTGGAGGTGGCGGCGGCGGGTGGGCACAACCTGCTGTTTGCCGGGCCGCCCGGCACCGGCAAGACGTTGCTGGCCAGCCGACTGCCCGGGCTCTTGCCGCCGCTTGGCGATGACGAGGCGCTGGAGGTGGCGGCGATTCGCTCTGTGTGCGCGCTTCCCCTGTCCGATGGCTTTGGCCGTCGTCCGTTTCGTTCGCCCCACCACACCGCCAGCGCGGTCTCGCTGGTCGGTGGCGGCTCGCGTCCGCGGCCCGGCGAGATCTCGCTGGCCCATCGCGGCGTGCTGTTTCTCGACGAGCTGCCGGAGTTCAGTCGCCAGGTGCTGGAGGTGTTGCGCGAGCCGCTGGAAAGCGGCGAGATCCATATTGCCAGGGCCAGCCACGAACGACGATTTCCTGCTCGTTTTCAACTCGTTGCAGCAATGAATCCTTGCCCCTGCGGCCATCTGGGGGATCCGCGCCAGGACTGTGTATGCACCGCGTCCCAGATCCAGCGCTATCAGGCGCGCCTGTCCGGCCCTTTGCTAGATCGCATCGACCTGCAGGTGGAGGTGCCGGCGCTGCCGGTGGAACAGTTGACGTCGCATCGGCCGGGGGAAAGCACCGAGATGGTGCGCCGACGCGTGATGGCGGCGCGTCAGCGTCAGCAGCAGAGGGGAACGCTCAACGCCCAGCTCGCCGGCGCCGCGCTGGAGCGCGCCTGCGCCCTGGAGGTGGCCGAGCGCACCTGGCTGGCGCAGTCGCTTGAGCGCCTGCGGCTGTCCGCCCGGGCCTACCACCGGGTGCTGCGGGTGGCGCTAACCCTGGCCGACCTGGCCGGGCGCGAACATCCGAGCCGTGATGACCTGATCGAGGCCATCGGCTATCGCCAGCTGGATCGGCTGTTGCGCAAGGGCTGACGGGCGCCGCACGGTCGCTCCATGCACCCGTTTTCGCCAGGCATAGTCCCTGCCCGGGTCCAGGCTTCGCCCGAGAAGTCGACGAGCGCAGGCACTTTTCAGCAAGCCCTAGAGCGCATCGGCGTCGAAGGCGCCGCTGATGACCGTGGACCACAGCGCGGCACCGTCGCCGGGGCGGCGCAGGCGGAGTTCGAAGCGGTAGGGCAGAAGCTCGCGGTCAGACAGCGTCAGGCGCGGGCCATCGGCGATCAGTCGGCTGTCGACCAGCCATTGATTGGTGTCGGCGGCGGGGGTATCACCGGGCTGCCAGTCCAGCACCTGAGGGCCGTCGTCGATCGCCAGCAGGCCACGGGTCAGGCTCTCCTGGACACGGCCGACGCCGAGCTCCAGCTTTTCGTCGACCTTGGGCGGGGACAGCAGCAGCACCTGATCGGCCAGGGTTTCCCCTGCCAGGGCCGGCGCCTCGGCGACCCGCTCGGCCGCCTGTTGGCCAAGGCCCAGCAGCGCCTGGCGCAGCGTCTCGGGGCGCTCGGGGGCGCTGGCACAGCCGGCCAGCCAGACCAGCAGCACCAGCACCAGCCAGGGCAGCAGGGAGGCGTGGCTGCCGGCGCGGTGTACCGTCTGTCGGGTCAAGCGTCTGGGCATTGAGATGACATCCTTTTCGGTAGAGGCCCTTCACTGAGCTGTTGTTCCAGAAATTGGCGCACTTCGGCGAAAAGGTCCAGGCGGATGGCCTCGGCCTCGTTGACCAGATGGTGGCGGGCTTGCGGGTGACAGCAGATGTGAGCGCCGGGAAACTTCTTGCCGAGTACCGCCAGATTCCAGGGCCCGTCCACCGTCAGGTCCTTCTCGCCTTGCAGGATCAGGGTCGGTAGCTGGCATGGGGGTAGCTGCATCAGGCGGGGCATCCAGCGGCGCATGGCGCTGACCCAGCCGGTGGGCAGGCGCACGGGCTGGAGCGGGTCCTGTTCACGCAGAAAGGTGGCGAAGTCGTCATCATTGGTGTTCGCCCGAAACTTGCGCGGCACGCTGGAGACAAAGGGGCTGACCAGGCGATGGACCCAGGCTGCTCGGGTCCAGCCCCAGGGTCTGACCAGGGGCGCCAGCAGCACCAGCGCCGACCAGTGGCCGTCATCGCCCCGGCTCAGGGCATCGGTGGCCAGGATGGCGCCGCCGGTGCTCTGACCGACGCCGACCCAAGGTCCCTGGGCCAGGCCGGCTTCGCTCAGGTGCTGCTGAAGCGTACGCAGGCAGTCGCCGTAGTCGGCAAAGTCGTCGATGTCGGCACGATCCCCACTGGACAGCCCGTGTCCCGGCAGATCCCACAGCACCACCGTGAGCTCGAGTTCCAGCAGCAGCTCGAGCAGGTGGCGGTACAGGCCCAGGTGGTCGTAGTAGCCGTGAACCACCACCGCGGTGCCCCGAGGGCGGGGCGGGCGCCATACCTGAGTCCACAGGCGGAAGCGTGGCGTCTCGATATTACCCGCGTGCAGCGTTACCCCTTCGGTGAGCAGGACATCGAGCCGATAGTGCGCCAGATAGCGTTCAAGGGTCGTTGCCATGGCCGGGGCGGCTGTCGCCACCAAGCCTTCGCCTTGTCTTGCCACCGGGGTCAGCCGTTCGATGGTCTCAAGGGGCGTGTAGTCGGTCATAGCGTCCTCCGCTGGGAAGGGGCGGTGGCGTGCGTTGCTCGGCACTCGGTTGTGCTGGGACGGCCAGATGGCGTGGAGGGTAGCGTCATCACCCTGCGCCTGATTGCACCCTGACCGATCGTTGGCCACCTGCTTCTTCTGACACCGTCCGGAGGCCGTCGTTGCTCACCTGTGCCATGGAGGTATGGCCTTCGGCGTCAGATGAGGGAGTCGCCAGCACACGTCAACACCTTCCTGTCTGGGCTTCCTTGCCTGTTCCATGCTAGCGACCCATCGAGTTCGGCACCACTGTTTCCCAATCGACAAGGCCCTCGACAGCTCATCATTTGGTCTAGCCTTGAGCGGTAGAGCGGGGTTTTCGGTTTACAAATGGAATGATTTTCCACAAAATCATTCTGGAGCAGTCACCTTTTCCCCTGTCCGGCTGGAAGGTGCCAGGGGGGCACCCAAGGCCCAACGAGGAGCTAGACCCAATGACGCAACGCATTTCTCGCCATCGCCTGCAGGTGGCCGCCGAGCTGGACCAGTTCATCACCGAACAGGCGCTGCCTGGCACGGGGATCGATGCCGATGCCTTCTGGAAGGGCGTCGATGCCATCTTCCACGACCTGACGCCGACCAACCAGGCCCTGCTGGCCGAGCGCGACGCGCTGCAGCAGAAACTCTCGGCCTGGCACAGTGAGCACCCGGGGCCGGTCAACGACATGGCCGCTTACCAGGCCTTCCTCAAGGAAATCGGCTATCTGGTCGATCCGCCGGCCAAGGTCGAGGTGACCACCGAAAACGTGGATCGCGAGATCGCTTCCCAGGCGGGCCCCCAGCTGGTGGTGCCGGTGAACAACGCACGCTACTCGCTGAACGCCGCCAACGCGCGTTGGGGTAGCCTCTACGACGCGCTGTATGGCACCGACGTGATCAGCGAAGAGGATGGCTGCGAGAAGGGCTCGAGCTTCAACCCCAAGCGCGGCGAGAAGGTCGTGGCTTACGCCCGCAATGTGCTGGACCAGGCGGCACCGCTGGCGACCGGCTCCCACCGTGACGCGGTCAAGTACTTCCTGCGCGATGGCCACCTGGTGGTGTCTCTGGACGGCGGCCGCGAGACCGGCCTGAAGGAGCCGGGCAAGCTGGTGGGCTACCAGGGCGACGCCTCCGCGCCGAGTGCCGTGCTGCTGTCCCACCATGGCCTGCATCTGGAAATCCAGGTCGATGACAGCCACCCCATCGGCAAGACCGACCCGGCCCACGTCAAGGACGTGGTGGTGGAAGCCGCGCTGACCTCCATCATGGACTGCGAAGACTCCGTGGCGGCGGTGGATGCCGAGGACAAGGTGGGCGTCTACGCCAGCTGGCTGGGCCTGATGAAGGGTGACCTCACCGCCGAGGTGGCCAAGGGCGGCAGTTCCTTCACCCGTCGCCTGAATCCGGATCGCGACTACGTCACGCCGGATGGTTCCGAGCTGACCCTGCCGGGACGCTCGCTGCTGTTCGTGCGCAACGTGGGTCACCTGATGACCAACCCGGCAGTGCTCGACGCCGACGGCAACGAAATGCCCGAGGGCATTCTCGACGCCATCATGACGTCGCTGATCGCCCTGCATGACCTCAACAAGGGTGACGATCAGCCGCGCAACTCGCGCACCGGCTCCGTCTATATCGTCAAGCCGAAGATGCACGGTCCCAAGGAAGTGGCCTTCGCCAACACCCTGTTCGGGCGTGTCGAAGACCTGCTGGGCATGGCCCGCAATACCCTCAAGATGGGCATCATGGACGAGGAGCGCCGCACCTCGGTCAACCTCAAGGCCTGCATCAACGAGGCCACCAGCCGGGTGGTGTTCATCAACACCGGCTTCCTCGATCGCACCGGTGACGAGATGCACACCGCCATGGAGGCGGGCCCCATGCTGCGCAAGGGCGACATGAAGGGTGCCGACTGGATTCAGGCCTACGAGCGCAGCAACGTGCTGGTCGGACTGGCCTGTGGCCTGCGCGGACGCGCCCAGATCGGCAAGGGCATGTGGGCCATGCCGGACCTGATGGCGGCGATGATCGAGCAGAAGATCGGCCACCCCAAGTCGGGCGCCAACACCGCCTGGGTGCCGTCTCCCACCGCTGCAGCGCTGCATGCCCTGCACTACCACCAGATCGACGTGGCCCAGGTCCAGCGCGAACTCGAGGAGCTGGACGAAAGCGAGCAGCGCGATGATCTGCTCAAGGCGCTGCTGACCGTGCCGGTGGTCGCCTCCGCCGACTGGAGCGACGACGAGATCCAGCAGGAGCTCGACAACAACTGTCAGGGCATCCTCGGCTACGTGGTGCGCTGGGTCGAGCAGGGCGTCGGCGCCTCCAAGGTGCCTGACATCCACGACGTGGGCCTGATGGAAGACCGCGCTACCCTGCGGATCTCCAGCCAGCACATTGCCAACTGGCTGTACCACGGCGTAGTCGACGCGGCGCGTGTGGAAGAGACGCTCAAGCGCATGGCCAAGGTGGTGGACGGTCAGAACGAAGGCGACCCGGCCTACACCCCGATGAGCCCTGACTTCGACAAGTCCACCGCCTTCCAGGCGGCCAGCGACCTGATCTTCAAGGGGCGTGAGCAGCCGGCCGGCTACACCGAACCGCTGCTGCACCACTGGCGTCAGGTCCACAAGGCGAAGTAACACACTCGGGACGCCACCGAGTACGCCAAGCAAACGCCGCGATCCAGGCGGCGTTTCCCTGGACACACCCCCGGGACTCCCCGGGGGTGTGTCGTTGTGTCGAGGGGAAAGCGCACAGCAGCGAGGGCGTTGAGGCGTCGTATCCGGGCTTGAGTTATGGTGAAGCTATCACGAGCCGGATTGCCTTCAGGGAGAGAACCATGACCGTGATGACCGCCGCCGCCATCGAGGACTTTCTGGACGACGTCTTTCCCCAGCGCATGGGCACCATCGAAGCCGTCTCGGAGATGCGGGCCACCATGAGCCTGGCCATCGAGGATGAACACTTGCGGCCCGGCGCCAGCGTCTCCGGCCCGACCATGATGGGACTGGCGGACGTCTGCCTGTACGTGGCCATCCTGGCCCAGATCGGGCCGGAGCCCATGGCGGTCACCAGCAACCTCAACTGCCACTTTCTACGGCGCGCCCGGGGTGATCGCGATCTGATCGCCAACGCCCGCTTGATCAAGCTGGGACGCCGCCTGGCGGTGGGTGAGGTGGAGTTGTTCTCTGACGGAGACGAGGCGCCGGTGGCGCACGTGACGGCGACCTACGTACTGCCCGATAACGACTGAGAGGCTATCTCACACGCGGGCTCGCCATAGTCCCCAGGCCAGCGCCAGCCAGCCAAGCAGCAACAGCACGCCGCCGAGCGGTGTGATCAGCCCCAGTGGGCCGAGCCCGACGCCGTAGAGCCCGGCCAGGGCCATGGCGTACAGCGAACCCGAGAACAGCAGGATACCTGCCGACCACAGCCTCAGTGCCGTCAGCTGGGCGGCCAGCGGCTGCTGGGCCCGCCAGGCCAGCAGCGCCAGGCCTGCCAGGGTGTGCCAGGCCTGGTAGCGCACCCCGGTGGTAAAGGCGGCGGTCAGACGCTCAGGCAGGCGTCCGTCGAGGCCATGGGCGGCGAAGGCGCCGAGCGCCACCATCAGGGCGCCGGACAGGGCGAGGGTGATCCACCAGTGACGATCCGGCATCGAGGCTCCTTGACGACGAGAGAGAGGAATCTGCCCTCAACCGTACCCCGCGGCGGCCCGAGCCGCTACAATGTTGCCCCCGCGACATCTTGATAATGAGGTGGCCATGCAGATTCAGCTAAATGGTGAGTCCCACGCCCTCGACCGTGAGCAGACCGTGGCGGAGTTGATCGACGCCCTGGGTCTGGGCGGGCGCCGCATCGCCGTCGAGCTCAACGAGGACATCCTGCCGCGCAGCCAGCACGGCGAGACCCGCCTGGCGGATGGCGATCGCATCGAGATCGTCCATGCCATCGGCGGCGGCTGAGGCGAACCACCCGCCAGCAGATACCGACGACTATAGAGGTGCCGCTCGAAGGCGGCCTGGTTCCGTTTCGTGAGAAGGACTTGAGCATGACCGACATCTTTCAGGACAGCCCGCTGCGGGTCGCCGACCACGCCTTTTCCTCGCGTCTCCTGGTGGGCACCGGCAAGTACAAGGACTTCGACGAGACCGGCGAGGCGATCGCCGCCAGTGGCGCCGATGTCGTGACCTTCGCGGTGCGTCGCACCAACCTGGGGCAGGAGGCCGGTGAGCCCAACCTGCTCGACGTGGTGCCGCCGGAGCGCTATACCCTGCTGCCCAATACCGCCGGTTGCTACAACGCCAAGGATGCCGTGCGCACCTGTCGGCTGGCGCGGGAACTGCTCGACGGCCACAAGCTGGTCAAGCTCGAGGTGCTGGGGGACGACAACACCCTCTATCCCAATGTGGTGGAGACCCTCAAGGCCGCCGAGACGCTGGTCGCCGATGGCTTCGACGTGATGGTCTACACCAGTGACGACCCCATCGTCGCCAGGGAACTCGAGGCCATCGGCTGCTGCGCGGTGATGCCGTTGGGCTCGCTGATCGGCTCCGGCCACGGCATCCAGAATCCGCACAATGTGCGCCTGATCATCGAGCAGGCCAAGGTCCCGGTGCTGATCGATGCCGGCATCGGCACCGCCTCCGAGGCAGCCCTGGCCATGGAACTCGGCTGTGACGGCGTGCTGATGAACTCCGCCATCGCCCACGCGCGCCAGCCGGTGCTGATGGCCGAGGCCATGAAGCATGCCGTGCAGGCGGGACGCCAGGCGTTTCTCGCCGGCCGCATGCCGCGTCGCGGCGCCGAGGCGTCATCGCCGTTCGCCGGCCGCATCAACGCCTGAAGCCGGCAGGAGCGGCATGGCCCGGCCTGCCGCTCCTGCTCAGCTTTCTCGCCCTGACACTTTCACCACGCCCCCAGACATCATCATGACCGACCAAGATCGCCCCGACGAGGGCAAGACCACCGGCCCGGAAGGACCGGACGCACCGCTGCATCGCCGTGGTATCAAGAGCTATGTGCTGCGGGCCGGGCGCATGACCCAGGCGCAGACCCGTGGGCTTGAGGAAGTCTGGCCGCGGCTGGGACTGACCCTCGCCCAGGGGCGCCAGGACCTCGATGCGCTGTTCGGCCGCCAGGCGCCCAGGGTGGTCGAGATCGGCTTCGGCATGGGAGCGTCGCTGATCGAGCAGGCCGAGACCCATCCGGACACCGACTTCATCGGAATCGAGGTACACGCCCCGGGCGTCGGCAAGTTGCTCGACGAAGCCGACAAGCGTGGGCTGACCAACCTGCGGGTCTACCGCGAGGATGCCCTGGCGGTGCTGGAGCAGTGCCTGCCCGAGGGCAGTCTGACCACCCTGCAGCTGTTCTTCCCCGACCCCTGGCCGAAGAAGAAGCATCACAAGCGGCGCATCGTCCAGCCGGCGTTCGTCGAGCTGGTGCGGACTCGCCTGGCCAGCGGTGGAACCCTGCACATGGCCACCGACTGGGAAGCCTACGCCGAATGGATGGCCGAGGTGATGGAGGCAGCCCCGGGCTACCTCAATACCGCGACCCCGGAGACGGCGCCCTATGTGCCGCGTCCCGACTTTCGTCCGCTGACCAAGTTCGAGGCGCGGGGCGAACGGCTCGGTCACGGTGTCTGGGACCTGATCTTCCGCCGCGTCGACTGACGCCGGCATCGGCGGCGCGGCCCTGGCCGCGTCCCCCGGCCGCCAGCGCCCACAGGGCGCCACCCAGCGACAGCACCAGTCCCGCCAGGCCCAGCCCATCCGGGCGCTCGCCGAACAGCGAAAGCGTCATCAACAGCGTCACCGCCGGGGTCAGCGCGATCAGCGCCGAGGTCGGGGTCACCCCGAAGCGCCCCAGGCACGCCACGAAGAAGCCGTAGCCACCGAAGGTGGCCAGCACCACCAGCCAGCCAATGGTCAGCCAGGCGTCCAGCGTCGCCGGAGGCAGCGCCGGCAGGCCTGGTTCGAGCATCACCGCCGCCAGCATGAACACCAGCGTTGCCGCGCTCAGCTGCAGCGCCAGGCGGGTGATCAGTGACAGCGGCACCACACCGCCATTCTCCTCGCCGGGCCTGGCGGTCGCCGGCGGCGTCAGGATGCTGCCGATCGATACCGCGGCGACTGCGACCAGCGGCAGCAGGTAGGCCCACCAGGGGGCGCCGCCGACGCTGCGCATGTCGCCAGCGATCATCGCCATGGCGCCGAGCGTCGCTACCCCCATGCCCCACCATTGCGCGCTGTCGCTGCGCTCCTTGAGCAGGTGCCGTGCCAGTAGCGCCGCCGCCAGCGGCTGCAGCGCGCCGATCAGCGCCGCCACCGAGGCGCTCACACCTTCGGCCACCGCCACCAGCATCGTCAGCAGGTAGACGCCCACCGTCAGACCACCGGTCAGCAGCTCGTGGCCTGCCTGGCGCCAGCTCGGGCGATGCCCCGGATGGCCCAGACGACAGACGACCAGCATCCAGGCCAGCAGGGTCGCCAGGGCAAAGCGCCAGGCATAGAGCCCCATCACCGGCACGTCCAGGTCCACCGCCATGCGACTGCCGACGAAACCGCTGCTCCAGCAGACCACGAAGCCCGTGGCGACCATCAGGGCACCCGAGTGCTTGCCCAGTTGCCGGGGAAGCTGGTGGAGCAGGGGGATCAGGCGGGGTAGCAGCGTCTGCATGGGGCCTCCTTGAGCACGGGTGGATGACGGCAGCGCTGGATAGACGAAGCGCTGGATGAGCAGTCTGCCGTGGTGCTAGCCTTTCGAGTAGCGAAACGTTTTTCACGCTGACTTCAATAATATTGAAGTCTTCGGGTAGGGTGGTCTGGCGCCATAGGGGGAGTAACGATGACCGAGAACACGGGAGCGGCGCTGGATCTGGAGGCGCTGCGCAGCTTTGTGACGGTGGCCCAGCAGGGCAGTCTGGCGGCGGCGGCGGAGTTGCGACACCGCACCGTCAGTGCCTTGAGCATGCAGATCAAGCGCCTCGAGCAGCGTCTCGATGCGCGCCTGCTGATCCGTGGGCCGCGCGGAGTGTCGCCGTCGCCGGCCGGCGAGGCCTTGCTGCAGGAGGCGCGTGAGCTGCTGCGCCAGCACGACGGCCTGGTGGCGCGACTGACCGGACAGGGACTCAGCGGGCGGGTGCGCTTCGGCATGCCGGAGGGCTACGCCCCGCATCTGGTCGAGCAGGTGCTGCCTGACTTTCTGGCCAGCCACCCCAATGTGCTGCTGGAGGCGGTCACGGCGCCCAGCGGAGAGCTGGCCCGGCGCCTGGAGCGCGGTGAGCTGTCGCTGGCGGTGGCGCTGGACCGTCCGCATCAGCTGACCAATGGCGAAACGCTGTGGCAGACCTCGCCGGTGTGGGCGGCGTCCCGTGAGTTTCGCGTCGCCGACGAGGCGCCGTTACCGCTGGCGCTCCATCCGCTGGACTGCCCATTCCGCTCGCTCGGGGTCGAGGCCCTGGAGAGTCAGGGGCGCGACTGGTACGCGGTCTTCACCAGTACCAGCATCCATGCGGTGGAAAAGGCCGTGGAAGTCGGCCTGGCCGTGAGCATCCTCGATCGCCAGCGGCTGACGCCGCGCATGCGCGTGCTGGATGAGGCCGAGGGCCTGCCCCACCTGGGTACCAGTGACGCCTGCCTGTACTTCAGCCGGCGCATCGCCGCAGCCTCATGGCCGGCGGTGGAAGCCCTGGCGGGGCTCTTGCGCCAGCGTCTGAGCGGTGCAGGCCCCTGGGCTGCGAATAGTCGCGAGGCCAGGCCGCTGGCACTGGGGTGAGATGAACGAGAGCGGTGAGACGCAGGGAGCGGTGCGACGAACAGGAGCCAAGGCCTTGGGGGCGAGGCTGAACAGAAGCGTCGATGGCCAGAAAAAAGAAAACCGCTCCCGGGGGAGCGGTGAAAGGACCGTGACTAGCAATGAGGAGGAGAAACCAGATAGCGACTGGCAATGTCTGGTATCTGGTGTCGGCGGCTCATCAACGCCGACAACCTCAGCGTAAATCATTCTCATTTTCTTCGTCAAGCGTAACGAGAATATTTTTTATTAAGGCGGTGTGTCCGCTCACACTCGCTGGCTTTCTGCCAAGGGGAACGCATGCGAGGGGCGGCGCCAAGACAGCAGGCGAAACCGGGCGGAGGCTCGGGATGGCGGAATCAAGCGGTGGCAGGACGTCGTGGGCAACGAGGCGAAGGAGCGCTGGCCGCGGGACCGAACCAAGCGGCCATGAAAAAGCCGCTTCCAGAGGGAAGCGGCGAAAGGACCGTGACTAGCAATGAGGAGGAGAAACCAGATAGCGACTGGCAATGTCTGGTATCTGGCGCCGGCGACTCATCAACGCCGACAACCTCAGCGTAAATCATTCTCATTTGTTTCGTCAACACAAACGAGAATCTTTTTTAATAAAGCCTCGCCTGGCCCCTCAGGTCAGCTGCATCCACAGCGGCAGGCTGATCATCGCCGCCAGGGTCTGGGCGGTTATCAGTCCGGCCATCAGCTCAGCGTCACCACCCAGCTGGCGTGCCAGAATATAGGCGGAGGTGGCGGTGGGCAGGGCGGCGTACAGCAGCGCCACATCCTGGCTGACAGGGTCGAGGCCCAGCAACCACGCCAGCATCAGCACCAGCGCCGGCATCAGCACCAGCTTGACCAGGCTCGAGACCCACAGGCCAAGATCGCGCCTCAGCAGGGCCTGGGGTCGCAGTGCCACCCCTACGGCCACCAGCCCCAGCGGCAGCGCCGCTCGTCCCAGCAGCTCCAGGGTTCCTGCCGACCAGCCTGGCAGGCCGATCCCCGAGAGATTGAGCCCGATGCCGATCAGGCAGGCGAGGATCAGCGGGTTCTGGGCCAGGGCGAGCAGTGAGCGCCATAGACCCGAGCGGCCGAGGGTGCCCGCGGCGATAAAGGTCAGCACGCACAGCACATTGACCGTGGGAATCATCAGCGCCAGGGCCACCGCTGCCACCGTGGCGCCCTGGGGACCGTGCAGCGCAGCGGCGCCGGCGACGCCGACATAGGTGTTGAAGCGCACCGCGCCCTGGAAGACAGAGGTAAAGGCGGCGGCGTCGAGATTCAAACGGGGCTTGAGCCACCACAGCAGGGCGGAGAGCACCAGCATGGTGCCCAGCAGCACCAGGGCGAGCCTGGCCACCGGTACCTGGCTGATGTCCGCCCTGGCCAGGGTCGCCACCAGCATGGCGGGAAACAGCAGAAAGTAGATCAGGCGCTCCATGCGCGCCCAGAAGTCCCCGCCTGGGATGCGTCCGACACCCAGCACGGCGCCAAGCAGGATAAGCAGAAAAAGCGGGCCCAGGGCCGCAGTGATGGAGGCCATGTACGTTCCTTGTCCGGGCGAGGCCGGTGGCAGAATAGTGCGCCGTCGAGCGTGAGTAAGCGCGCGTTGACGGCTGCGACATTGTCGCGCAGGGGGCGTCGGAGTTTTGCTGATAAGCTTACCCTACGCCCATTCCCTTTGGAGGCAGCCCTCCGACATGCATTCGCGCCAGTCCCCAGCCTCGCGCGGCGCCCGTCGTCCTCGGCTTCGCCTGCTGATCACGGTGACCGTGGTCACCTTGCTGATCGCCCTATGGTACCTGCTGCGCTACGAGTTTGGCGATCACCAGGAGACGACCTGGTATCCGGCCGCGCCCGGCTGCGATCTGCACCAGGGGCCCTGCGGCGTCGGCCTCGAGGAGGATGAGCGGCTGACCCTGGCGATCCCGGTGGAGGGTGACATTCGCCCGCTGGAGTCGTTGCCCCTCGAAGTACGCATCGACGGCGTGGAAGCGCAGAACGTACGGGTGGTGTTCGAAGGGGTCGGCATGGACATGGGCGAGCATCGCTTCCACCTCGACGCCGTGCAAGGCGGCGAACCGGGCCGCTTTCAGGGGGTGGGACAGCTCGGCATCTGCACCCGTGAGCGCATGACCTGGCGTGCCCGGGTCAGCTTCGATGCGCCGCGTGGGCGTCTCGGAAGTACCTTCGATCTGGACGTGGAGCGAAGCCTGCCATGACCCGACGGCAACGACAGCAGCAACGACGACACGGCTTCGATCGACGGACCCTGGGGCTGGTCCTGGCGGCGGTGGTGATGCTGGCGGCGGCCCTGTTGTGGACCTTCAAGCCCTGGCAGCCCGTCGAGCAGGACGGGCTGGTCGCTGGTGAGATACGCCTGGCGTCGACCGTGGGCGATTTTGCGCTGAGTGATCTCGATGATGACCAGCTGGCGGTGATCTTCTTCGGCTACACCTGGTGTCCCGACGTCTGCCCCATGAGCCTGGCGGTGGTGCGCCAGGCGCGCCAGGCACTGCCCGAAGAGCAGCGTCGGCGGGTGGTGCCGTTGATGATTTCGGTGGACCCCGAGCGTGACACCCTGGAGCGGTTGTCGGAGTACCTTGAGGCCTTCGGCGACGACTTCATCGGCGCCACCGGTAGCCAGGCCGAGCTTGCCGATATCGGCGAGCGCTACGGCGTCGTCTGGCGCAAGGTCGAGACGCCGGAATCCGCCGTGGAGTATCTGGTGGATCACTCGGCCTCGCTCTATCTGGTGGACGCCAGCGGCGAAATCATCGAGCGGGTATTGCACGCCCCGACCCCGGGGCCGCTCTCGGCGGCGCTGGATCGGGCGTTGAACTAACTTCCTGCCAAGCCTAGGCCTCTAGGCAAGCAGGCGCCTCAGGGCGCCTGCTGTAGCCTGTCGAGGGCGCTCAACCTGCCCGCGCTCTTGGCAAATCCCTTGCCACGCCTCAGGGCGCTTCCTGCAGTCTATCGACCATTTGCATCAGGGCGCTGACCTGACGGCCGTCCCGGCTGTCATGCAAAGGGTCGCGCTGCCAGGTACTCTCGCTGAACCCCCACCAGTCCCAGCATCCCTTGGGATTGGCCAGGCTGGCCTCGGCCTGGGGGTAGAGCACCACCAGGTCGTTGCTCTCGGCGTAACGGTTCAGGCCGCTTGCCCGAGTGAATGGCGTCGCCGCGCCTTCATCGTCATCCACGCCCATCTGGCAGCCATGCAGCGCCACCACCAGTGCGCAGTCGCCGCTCTCGCACTGCTTCGGCAGATAGACAAAGCCGGTGTCGGCGAGTCCCTTGGCGTCGAACTCGCTCTGGTCGAAGGCCAGCAGGCGCTGGTCGTCGGCCTCGCCGGCGGGCGCCAGATCGTCCCACCACCAGCCCAGCGCCTCGCCGGCCAGGTCCAGGCCGCAGTCGAGCAGGAAGGGCGCACCGCCCTCTTCGCAGTCGGCCAGGTCCGCCTCGCCAGCGGCGTCCAGCGCCGGCCAGCCGTGCCCCGCGCCGTCCTGAAACACCGCCTTCAGTTGATCATCGTCGGCGAGCCAGTCACGCCATTGTCGAGCGGCGGCGTGTCCGACGTCGGGATCGATGGTGCCATCGTCCTCACCGTGCCAGAGATACACCTTGAGGTCGTCGAGCGATTCAGCGCTACCCGCGCGATCGAGCTCGCGGTAGTCCGCAAGGCGGCTGTCGATCGCCGCCAGGTCGGGGTCGCCAAGGCGAGTGAACATGCACTGACCCAGCGCCACTCCCAGCTCGCCCCGGGCACAGCCCCAGGGGCCGGCGGCGACCAGCCCGAGCGCATCGAAGCGCTCGGGCCAGGCCACCGCCAGCTGCGCGGCCATGTAGCCGCCGGACGAGACACCGATGGTGGCCAGACGGTCCTTCGAGAGACCCAGCGCGGGCAGGGCGTCGGGGGAGTCGGCCGAGGCCTGTGGTGCCAGCACGAAAAACGCCAGCCCCGCGAGGAGGCTGGCGTTGGCACGACTAAGGTGAGTCATCGACTCAGCCTTCGTCGCTGGGGTTCACGTCAAGCAGCTCGACCTTGAAGATCAGGGTCTCGTTGGGGCCGATGGGGCCCTGGCCACGCGCGCCGTAGCCCAGCTCCGGCGGAATCACGACTTCCCAGGTGTCGCCCACGTTCATCATCTTCAGGGCTTCCTGCCAGCCCTCGATGACCTGGCCCACCTGGAAGGATACCGGCTCGCCGCGCTCGTAGGAGCTGTCGAACACGGTGCCGTCGATCAGCTTGCCTTCGTAGTTGACCTGCACGGTGTCGCCGGCCTCGGGGGAGGCGCCGTCACCTTCCTCGAGCTCCTTGTACTGCAGCCCGGAGTCGGTAGTGGTAACGCCGTCCTTGTCGGCGTTCTCGGCCATGTAGGCCTCGCCTTCCTGCTTGTTGGCGTCCGCCTGCTGGGCCATCTCTTCGGCACGTTGCTGCTGTTCTTCAGCGCGCTTGGCCATGGCCTCTTCCTGGAACTTGGTCAGGGCGGCGGCGATCTCCTCGTCGGTCATGTCGAGGCCGTCGTCGGCGAACACGTCCTTGATCGCCTCGCTGAAGGCATCCGTGTCGAGGTCTTCCACGTCTTGCTTGATGCTCTGGCCCAGGGTCACACCCAGGCTGTAGCTAAGCTTTTCCTGGTCGCTCTCGGGGGTGGAGAAGGCCATGGGAGCGGCGCCCAGCAGGGCGATCAGGGAGGCGGAAGTCAGCAGTGTCTTCATGGAAATCCTTGGCTGGCGCGTTGGCCGTAGTGTGAATGTCGTTGTTGTGACTGTAACAGGGGCAAAAGGGTTCCGCACCCGCCGTGCGTTACCCCCTACGAGGCAGGCCCGGGCATGACCCGGGCCTGTGGTTGCGGCTGCGTCTGTGGTTGCCGTGATGAGTGTGGCGCTAGACCACCAGGGTCGGGCACTGCGCCGACCCCGACACCCGCTGGGCGACACTGCCCAGGATCAGGCTGGCGTCGCCGTTGGTGCCCTGGGCGCCGATCACGATCAGATCGCACTCGCGCTTGCGAGCGAAGCGCACGATGGTGCGCGAGGGGCGGCCTCCCTTGACGAAGGCGCGCACCTTTTCCAGCGGCACCCCCAGTTCCACCGCGTGGTTCTTGGCGTGCACGGCGATCTCCGAGGCGTACTCCTTGAGGGCATCGTCGGGCAGGTCCAGCTTGTCCGGGCGAACCATCGACAGGGAGGCCTCGAGCAGACTGTGGTGCTTGAACACGCATAGGATGTAGAGCTCGGCGCCGGTCAGGTACTGCAGCCCCACGGCCTTCTCCAGCGCCTTGAGGGCGCCCTTGGAGCCGTCCACCGCCACCAGGATTCGATTGAACATCGGTCTCTCCTCAAGCTTGGTCTCCGCGCAGCTGACAGACGCCGCCTAGCGGAAGGCGACGTCGCGCAGGAACAACGCAATCTGCGGGAACATGATCAGCAGGGCCGCGGCCAGGATCAGCAGGAACACGAACGGAGGTGTGCCCTTGATCACGTCCAGATAGGGCCGCTTGAAGATCGCGATGGCGGTGAAAATGTCGCAGCCGAAGGGTGGCGTCGCCGAGCCGATGGCCACTTGCAGGGTGATCAGGATACCCACCAGCACCGGGTCGAGTCCGGTGGCCTCGATGGCCGGCGCGAAGATCGGCGTCAGCACCAGGATGACCACGATTGGGTCGACGAACATGCAGGCGACGAAGAAGGCGATGCAGATGGCGATCAGCACGCCCGTGGGACCCGCTTCGTTGATCCCGGCCGCCTCGAGCATGGCCTGCGGGATCTGGGCGAAGGAGATGATCCACGAGAAGCCGTTGCCCACGGCGACCAGGATGAACACCACTGCGGTGATCAGGCCGGTGGACTTGGCGATGGCGTAGATGTCGTTCATCTTCAGCGATCGGAACACCACGAACTCCAGCAGCACCGCGTACAGCACGCAGGCCGCGGCGGCCTCGGTGGGGCTGAAGATGCCGCCGTAGATGCCGCCGACGATGATCACCGGGAAGCCCAGCGGCCACAGCGCCTGACGCACCGCGGAGAGACGCTCGCTCCAGGACGCCTTGGGCTCGGTGGGGACGTCGCGGATCACCGCGTAGAGCACGCAGTAGATGGAGAACATCAGCAGGATCAGCAGGCCCGGCCCGATGCCGGCGATGAACAGCTCGCCGATGGAGGTGCCCGAGATCACGCCGTAGATGATCATGCCGATGCTGGGCGGGATCAGAAAGGCGATGTCACTCGAGTTGATGATCAACGCCAGGGTGAAGGAGTCGGAGTAGCCGGCCTTGAGCATGCGCGGGCGCAGCGGCGAGCCCACCGCTACCACGGTGGCCTGGGTCGAGCCGGACACGGCGCCGAACAGGGTGCAGGAGGCCGCGGTGGATACCGCCAGGCCGCCCTTCACGTGGCCGATGAAGGCCATGACCATGTTGATCAGGCGCTCTGCCGACTGGCCGCGGGTCATGATGTCGGCGGCGAGGATGAACATCGGCACGGCGATCAGCGAGGCCGGCCGGATGCCCGCCATCATCTGCTGGATCAGCGTGTCCATCTGGTCCAGGCCGTTGAACATCATGAAGAAACCGATGACCGCCGCGGTGATCAGCGGGATCATCATGGGGAAGCCCAGCAACAGCAGGGCGATCATGGTGGTGACCATTATGGTTGTCATTGGGGCTGTCCTCCTGCTGCCACCGTCGCGTCACTCATACTTCGGTCTCCGTATCCTTGTAGCCATCCAGCACGCCGGTCGACAGGTAGACGTCGCGGGAGGTCAGGTTCTTGATGGCGGTGAGCAGGTACTGGATACCGGTGATCAGAAAGCCCAGCGGTACCCACAGGTAGATCCAGAAGATCGGGATGCCAAGGGCGGGCAGAATGCGTCCCTTGTCATACAGGTCGACGATGTAGATCACCGAGTAGTACAGCAGGAAGAACATCACCAGAGAGGTAAACAGGGAGATGAAGATCATCAATGCCTTGCGGCCACCTACCGGCAGGGCATCGTAGATCGCCGACATGCGAATATGGCGCCCGTGGCGCGCCGCATAGCCGATACCGGCAAAGGTGATCATGATGATCAGAATGCGGTTGATCTCGCCGCTGAAGAAGATGCTCTCGCCGAGCACGAAGCGGCCAACGACGTTGGCGATGGTATTGGCCGCCATCAGCAGCACACCCACTGCAAGAATGATGGCTTCCAGCTTGCTGATCCACGTATCGATGGTGCCCAGAAAACCAGGCAACCCCGAGTGGTAGTGCTGTTCGGATTCTTCTTCGGTCATGATGGGATCCTTGGTCGGGAATTCCGGGAGAAACGCACGTACCTGTATCGCAGCGTACGCCCTCTGGGTCGCGGTTCGCAGCCATCTGGTCAACGCTGGATGCACGCAGCGCGCCTGGCGTGGCGGCGACTGTCGGGTCGCTATTCAGGGCTCTGGAAACACAAAAGGGGCAGCCGGGTAGGGCTGCCCCTTTCGGGAGCGATGGCTCAGACGAGGATTACTCCTCGCCGGACTGAACCGCTTCCAGGTCAGCCTTGAACTGGTCGAGCAGTTCCTGACCGCCTTCACCGGTCATCTCGATGAACTTCTCCTCGACCTGCGGAGCGCGATCCTTGAAGGCCTGGATCTGTTCGTCGTCCAGGCGAGTCACGGTGACCTCGTCAGACGCTTCCTGGATCTTGCCGAGGGCTTCTTCGGCGAGGCCCTGGATGTGCTCGATGGTGGTGTCGTAGGCGGAGTCGGTGGCGTCCTGGACGAGTTGCTTGTCCTCGTCGGACAGGCCGTCATAGAAGTCCTGGTTGGCCATCATGGCGGTGGTGAACCAGCCGTGGCCGGTGAAGGTCAGGTTCGGGGAGACCTCGTACAGACCGCCGGACTCGATCCAGAAGATCGGGTTTTCCTGACCGTCGATGATGCCGGTCTGCAGACCGCCGTAGACCTCGCCCCAGGGCAGCGGCGTGGGAGTCGCGCCGAAGGCGTCGTAGGTCTCTGCCAGCAGCGGGTTGGTCATGGTGCGGATCTTCTTGTTGTCGAAGTCCTCCGGCGAGGTGATCGGCTCGTCGGCGGTGACCACCATTTCCCCTTCCGGGTACATCTGCATCAGCTTCAGCCCGTGCTCGGCGTAGAGCTCGGGGAACATCTCGTTGATCGCCTTGCTCTCGTCGAAGAACTTCAGCACGGTTTCTTCGTCGGTGGGCAGCAGGTAGGGAATGAAGAAGATCTGGGCTTCGGGAATCAGCGCGCCGGTGAAGCCGGGAGACTGGTTGACGAACTGCAGGATGCCGTTCTGGGTCTGCTCCATGATGTCGTCGGATTCACCCAGTTCGCCGAAGCGGTAGACCTGGACGGAATGGTCGGAATTCTCCTCGACGTACTGCTTGAACGCCTGGGCAAAGACGTCCTGGACATCGCCCTCGTACTCTTCGTGGGCGTAGCGCCAGTTGTCGGCCATGGCGGTGGAGGAAAGACCCAGCATCAGGGCGCCGATGCTGGCGGTGGTCAGCAGCTGTGTTGCCTTCATTCTTGTGGTTCCTCTGCAGGTGTTGGAGCTATGGGCGGATCGCGCTCGCCTGTTGTATTGCTTCGTGTCTCGCTTCGGAATCTCGGACCTTGTGCTATTGGCGCGAACAAGATCGATCATGCAAAAAATGCAGGAATTCTCATGCAGTTAACGTCAGGCTAGCGCGCTGCCGGAAGAGGGTCAAGCTGGCTTTCCACGCTTCTTATGGCCATAAGTTGCGTTTTTTTCTGCCGTTGTTGGCTAGAAAGCAGCACATTTTCTAGACCTTGGAGTCTGGCGGGTATCGGCGAGAAAGCCAGTTCGTTCAGGCTAATTTTCATGAGCATCTGCAGGCATTGTTGCTCGGCTTCGAGCTCCGCCTGCTTGATCCGCGAGCGAACGCTCGCCACCTGCGAGTCGGCTTGCGCCTGGGGCTTCAGATCCCTGCGCAGTCGGCGCAGAGGCTGGGTGACCTCGCGCTGCCAGGCGGCGACCTCTGACGGCAGCGCACCTGCCTGGGCGCCCTGTTGATACAGCCAGCATCGCCACAGCAGTTCACACACATCCCAGCCGTGCTCATCCTGCAGCGTCAGGCAGGCTTGCTCGACGCCTGGCCGGGCATAGATTGCCAGGGCGAAGTCCCATAGCGGCGAAGTCGCCAGGCGAGGGCGCAGGCGAGCGGTGAATTCGGTAGAATCGGGGTCCAAGACGATATCCTTCTTTTATTAGAGAAGCTCGCGGGTGCCCGGCCCGGCGGGCTCATCCCGATGGAGCCGTGATGATTGCACTGCGCCAAGTAACCTTGCAACGCGGCGCCGAGCCGTTGTTCGAGGGTGCCGACCTGACCCTGCACGCCGGCCACAAGGCCGGTATCGTGGGCCCCAATGGCGCCGGCAAGTCCAGTCTGTTTGGCCTGATCCTCGGCGAGATCGGCGCCGACAAGGGCGCGGTCGAGATGAGTGGCGGCCAGCGCATTGCCCATATGGCGCAGGAAGTCGAGGCGCTGTCTCGCCCCATCATCGAGTACGTGCTCGACGGGGATGCGGAGCTAAGGCGTACCGAGGTTGCCCTCGCCTCTGCCCAGGCCGACGGTGACCATCACCGCGAGGCCGAACTTCACGGCGCCATCGAGGCGCTGGACGGCTACAGCGCGCCAGCCCGCGCGGCCCAGTTGCTGGTCGGGCTGGGCTTTGCCCAGCACGATCTGGACAAGCCGCTGTCGGCGTTCTCCGGTGGTTGGCGCATGCGAGCCAACCTGGCGCGTACCCTGTTCATGCCCTCCGACGTGCTGCTGCTCGACGAGCCGACCAACCACCTGGACCTGGACGCGCTGCTGTGGCTAGAGCAGTGGCTGACGCGCTATCCCGGCACCCTGTTGCTGATCTCCCACGACCGCGACTTTCTCGATGCGGTGTGTGACCACATCGTGCACTTCGATCGTCGCAGCCTGGTGCTCTATCGGGGCAACTACACCACCTTCGAGCGGACCCGCGCCGAGAAGCTGGCGCTGCAGCAGGCCCAGGCCGAGAAGCAGCAGGCGCGTCGCGAGGAAATCGAGAAGTTTGTCGCCCGCTTTCGCTACAAGGCGACCAAGGCGCGCCAGGCCCAGAGCCGACTGAAGATGCTCGAGCGCATGGGCGACATCGCCCTGGCCCACGTCGATTCCCCCTTTCACTTTAGCCTGCCGGCGGCGGACAAGACGTCCCATCCGCTGCTGGTGATCGATGACGCCAGCCTGGGCTATCGTCGTGAGGACGGCAGCGAGCGCACCCAGCTGTCCGACGTGAAGCTGACCCTGCTGCCGGGACAGCGCATCGGACTGCTCGGTCCCAATGGCGCGGGCAAGTCGACCCTGATCAAGTCGCTGACCGGCGATCTGCCGCTGCTCTCTGGCCGTCGGGTGCCCGGCGAGCACCTGGCGGTGGGCTACTTCGCCCAGCACCAGCTCGAAGGCCTCGATCTCAAGGCGACCCCCTTCACCCACGTGCAGCGCCTGTCGCCCCAGGCCGCCGACAGCGATATCCGCAACTTCCTGGGTGGCTTCGGCTTTCCGGGAGACGACGTGTTTGCCCGGGTCGAGCTGTTCTCCGGCGGCGAGAAGGCACGCCTGGCGCTGGCCCTGATTGCCTGGCAGAAGCCCAACCTGCTGCTGCTCGACGAGCCGACCAACCACCTGGACCTGGAGATGCGCGAGGCGCTGACCGAGGCGTTGGCGTCGTTCGAAGGGACGGTGATCGTGGTATCCCACGACCGCCACCTGCTCAAGGCCACCGTCGACGAGTTCTGGAAGGTCGCCGACCATCGGGTCGAACCCTTCGATGGCGACCTGGAGGATTACCGGGCCTGGCTCAAGTCACGCCTGGAAAGCGATCGTCGCGCGGCCAGGGAAGACAAGGCCGACAGGGCCGAGGCTGGCCAGGCCGCCCCGCGGGAGGATCGCAAGGCCTCGCGCCGCGCCGCCGCCGAGCTGCGCGAGAAGCTCAGGCCCTTGAAGCGCGAGCGGGACAAGGCCGAAAAGGCCATGGAGAAGGTCCAGGCTGAACTCGGCGAGGTGGAAGCGCAGCTCGGCGACGCCGAGCTCTACACCGACGCGGCGCGCAAGCAGGAACTGACCGACTGTCTGGCGCGCCAGGGCGAGCTCAAGGCGCGCCTCGAGGAGCTGGAGGCCGACTGGCTCGCCGCCGAAGAGGCGCTCGAGGAAATGAACGAGGCGCTGTCGGGCTGAGCCACGCTCGGTTCGATAGCGCCTCGGGTCGCTGGGTCGCCCGATAGCAGGGGCGAGTGGGTGTGGCGAACGGCTATTGCGAGTCGCACCGGGGTGAGGCGGGCACGCTAGCGGGAGCCGTGTCGCTGGCTTCCATGCGCGCGGCCAGCCGCTCGCGCTCGGCCTGCTCGTCGGCCAGGCTCTTGTGAGGCAGCAGCAGATTGAGCAGCACGGCGGTGAGCGCCGCCACCACCACGGGTGATCCACCGATCGCCATCTCGATCGTGTCCGGCAGCGCGGCGATGGCCTGCGGCGCCGCGGCGAGCCCGAGGCCCAGCGCCAGCGCCAGGCTGGCGATGGTCATGTTGCGCCCGGACAGCTCGTCGCGGGTCAGCAGCTGGATACCGGT
Organism: Halomonas sp. MMSF_3323; assembly: GCF_030733595.1. Taxonomy (NCBI): domain Bacteria; kingdom Pseudomonadati; phylum Pseudomonadota; class Gammaproteobacteria; order Oceanospirillales; family Halomonadaceae; genus Halomonas; species Halomonas sp. MMSF_3323. The sequence goes on from NZ_JASHIT010000002.1 coordinate 26,900, forward strand.
CATGGTGATCATGCCGAACACCGTTATGGTGGCGCCACCGAGCACCGGATAGGGAATGGTGGTCATCAGCGCGCCGAACTTCGGCATCAGTCCCGCCGCCAGCAGAAACAGCGCCGCCAGTGCCAGCACCGAACGACTGATGACCTTGGTCATGGCGACGATACCGACGTTCTGGCTGAACGACGCCGTCGGCAGAGCCGCGAACAGGGCACCGACCAGAGTGCACAGGCCGTTGCCCAGCAAGCCCCCGGACAGCTCCCGATGGCCCAGCTCGCGATTCATGCCACCGATGGTGGTAGCGGATAGATCACCGATGGTCTGCACCGAATTGACCACGCAGATGATCACCATGGACAGGATCGCCACCGGCGCGAATTCGAGCGTCACGGGGAGCGGGCGCGGCGCACTGAACCAGGCAGCCTGATGCACCGCAGTGAAGTCCACCATGCCCAGCGCGAGTGCCAGCGCGTAGCCCACCACGATGCCGCAGATGATCGCGGCGAGCTTGATGAAGCCCCGCCCGAACTGGGAAATCGCCAGCACCACGGCCAGAGTGACCAGCGCCACCAGCCACTGCCTGCCGCCACCGTAGTCAGCGCTGCCCTTGCCCCCGGCCATGTAGTGGATGGCGATGTCGTAGAGCGACAGGCCGATCACCAGCACCACCACCCCCGCCACCACCGGCGGAAACAGGTGACGCAGCGGGCGTATACCGAACCCGACCAGCAGCATCGCCGTGCCGCCGATCAACTGGGCGCCGAGGATGCCGCCGAGGCCATACTGGGCGCCCACGGCGGTCAGGGTGGGCACGTAGGCAAAGCCGACACCGAAGATGGTCGGCAGGCGGGCACCGAAGCGCCAGACGCCGAACAGCTGGATCAGCGTCGACAGCGCCGAGGCCACCAGCGAGATCTGGATCAGCAGCAGGGTTTCGGCGGTGGAGGCGCCGATGGCACCGGAGACGATGATCGGCACCGTGATGGTACCCATGATCATGGCGAGGATGTGTTGCAGCGACAGTGGCAGGGCACGGCTCAGTGGTGGCCGGCCGTGGAAGTCGAAGACCGAGACGCTGACGGGGTAGCGGGCGTTGTTCATGGATACGATCACCGGTTGTTTTTGTATACAGGTGATTGTGGTAAATGTTTCCATAAACATCAAGGCGAGACGGGGCGAAACGAGGCAGCCTGGTTTACCGCCCCGCCGACATCGCGTTGCATCGGGCTTTTGAAGATCAGACAGGCGGCAGGACGCCGCGTGCGCTGCCTATTGGCGCTCGGCGCCAGGAGGGGGGCTCAGCTCTCCAGGAGAAAGGTCACCGGCCCGTCGTTGATTAATCGTCCTGAAGGTGAGCTGCATGTTGGTGCTCGCGCCAGGAGGGGCTCTCAGCTCTCCAGGAGAAAAGTCACAGGCCCGTCGTTGATCAACCGTCCTGAAGGTGAGCTGCATGTTGGCGCTCGCGCCAGGAGGGGGCTCTCAGCTCTCCAGCAGAAAGGTCACCGGCTCGTCGTTGATTAATCGTTCTGAAGGTGAGCTGCATGTTGGCGCTCGGCGCCAGGAGGGGGCTCTCAGCTCTCCAGCAGAAAGGTCACCGGCCCGTCGTTTATCAATGCCACCTGCATATTGGCGCCGAACTCGCCGCTGGCCACCGGCGCATGGCGCTGGCGGGCCTGGTCGAGCAGGTAGTGAAACAGACGATCGCCTTCGGCCGGCGGCGCCGCGCTGGAGAAGCTGGGACGCAGCCCCTTGCGGGTATCCGCGGCCAGGGTGAACTGGGATACCAGCAAGAGGCCACCGCCGGCCTGCTGCACATTGAGATTCATCTTGTCCTGGTCATCGGCGAACACGCGATAGTGCAGCAGCTTGTGCAGCAGGCGGTCGGCCGAGGCCTCGTCATCTCCTTTTTCCACCCCGACCAGGGCCAGCAGGCCGTGGTCGATGGCGCCGACGGTGCGATCCTCGACCTCGACACTGGCACGGCGGACACGTTGGATCAGGGCTTTCATGCAGGGCTTCCTCTGGCAACGGGTGGGGGATTGCACACAGCAGGGCCCGCTAGCCTAGCACGGGCCTGCCTGGCCAGGGAGGCGCCGGCGTCACCGCCCCAGCAGAGCGTCGCGGAAGTCGCGGTCCAGGGGATCTTCACCGAGCCAGATGGCGAACATGGCGTTGGCAAGCGCCTTGTCGTTGGAGCGGTACAGCGGGGCACCATTGAGCGCCAGGATCAGGCTCTCGCCATCCCAGGTCAGCGAATAGCGGTCGCCCGGCGCGACCGAGCGATAGCTGTCGACCAGCGCGGTCAGTGGGCGGCGAATCGACGGAAAGTCCACGGCACCGACCTGCTCGCGTACGGTCTCGAGGGTGGTGCTGGCGAAGTCATCGGCCTCGATGGCATGGAAGTAGTGCAGCACCAGCCGGCGCGGGACGTCGGACTCGGGAGCGGGGCGGGGGTACCCCGCGGCCTGGTAGTAGGCGCCGGCGTAGGCGTCCCACACCAGATAGGTGAAGAGCCCGTGGCCGATCATCTCGTAGCGTCGGCCGTCGTCGATCTGGGTGGCAAAGCTAGCGCTCTTGACGCTGACCTGCTGCGTCGACGTCTGGGCGTTGGCCTCGGGGGGCGCGGCCATGGTCAGGGTCAGACAGGTGATCAGGCTGACGGCGGCAAGCAGCCGAACCAGCGGGTGCTGTCGGGGTTGTCGCGAAGGCATGATGAAACTCCCGTGACATGATGTTGTACACATCATGGCGCGAGATATGACTTATGTACAGTTTTTGTAGAGCGTTCTTCCCGTGACTACCAGGCGCGGCACAGCATGATGTCGCAACGGGGCTCCGCCAGCAGACGCTTGGTAATCTGACTGCGTCTGCCCGCCTGACTGCGGTTGCCCAGCGCCAGCAGATCGGGAGGCTGACGGCGCAGATGGGCGATCAACACGTCCAGGGGGTCGCCCTGTTCCAGCACCAGTTCCAGTTCCGGCACCCGATCGAATTCCGCCATCAGGTGGTCGATCTCCTGTTCGAGCTGCTGTCTAAGTCGGATGACCTCACGATCGCGCCACTGGGCGAAGTCGGTATCGGAGCCGAGTTCGCGCTCGCCCGGCACGTCCCAGGCGTGGAGCAACTCGAGGCGGGATTCCGGAAAGTGTCGCAGGGTCTCGCGCAGGGTGCGACGGCAGGTCAGGGAGAAATCCACCGGGACCAGGATGTCGTTCCACGGCTCTGCGGGGGGCTGGCTGACGGTCAGCACCGGACAGGGGGCGCTCAACAGCACCCGGGCCAGGGTGGTGCCGCCGATCAGGTCGGGGTGTCCGCGCTTGCGATGGGTGCCGAGGATGATCATCTCGGCGTTGCGATCGTGGGCCTCACGGATGATCTCGGCGTAGGGGGCGCCGGTCACCGTCTGCACCAGCAGCGGCGGTTCGGCCAGTGCGTAGTCCTCGCGCAGGTCGGTGGCGATGGCGTGGATGTCATCTACTACCGCACCTTCCAGGTCGCGCAGCACCCGGTGGGGCAGATAGGGATCCAGCACGTGCAGTACATCGAGACGGGCGCCCATCTCGTTGGCCAGGCGGATGGCGCGGCCGAAGGCGGAACGGTTTTCTGCCGACAGGTCACAGGCAAACAGCAGGGTGCGAGTCATGGCTCTGCCCTCACGACGCCAGTGGGTGAACCTTCAGCATGGGCGGACGTGCCGATTCGCGCAAGCGACGGTGTCGTCAGTCCCTGTCAGTGCACGATAGCGCCGTCCTGCGCTCGGATCAGATCAGACTCGGCGTGGCGTGGCTTTCACGGCCAGCCATCGCCCGCCGCTGCTCCTGCCGCTACCACCAGGCGTGGAAGTGATGCACCGGGCCGCGCCCCTGGCCCACCGACAGCCGCCGGCTGGCGTCGAGCGCCTGGTGCAGCCAGCGCTTGGCGTCGCCGATGGCGTCGATGACCTGCGCCTCGTCGGCGTCCTGTGGCAGATGGGCCAGCTTGGCGGCGATCGCCGAGGACAGGGCACAACCGGTACCATGCAGGTTCTGGGTATCGATGCGCGGCGCCGGCAGCCAGCGATCGCCACCGGGTGAGGCCAGCAGGTCGGGACAGCTGTCACCATCGAGATGACCACCCTTGAGCAGCACATAGGGGGCGGACAGTTGCTTGAGCGCCGGCAGCATCGCCTCCATGGCATCGGCGCTGGTGGGCGGCTCGACCCCCAGCAGTACCGCCGCCTCGGGCAGGTTGGGGGTGATCACGTCGGCCAGCGGCACCAGCACATCGCGTACCGCGCTGATCCCGGCCTCATCGACCAGGATGTCGCCGCTCTTGGCCACCATCACCGGGTCGAGCACGATCCAGCGGGGACGCCTGGCCTCGAGCGCTTCACGCAGGGTCTCGGCGACCTCGCGGCTGGCGACCATGCCGATCTTCACCGCGTCGATGCGCACGTCGTCGAGCAGGTGATCGAGCTGCACCCGGATGCTCTCTGCAGCCACCGGGTGCACCTCGCGTACCCCACAGGTATTCTGCGCGATCACCGCGGTGATGACGTTGGTGGCATAGGTGCCCAGGGCCGACAGCGTCTTGAGGTCGCCCTGGAGGCCGGCACCGCCAGAAGGGTCGGAGCCGGCGATGGTCAGCGTGTGAGGGATGGATACGGTGTGGGACATGAAAGACACCCGAAAGTCAGCAGAAGACACAGAATACAAGAGGCGGCGCTGAGAGAGCCAATGTCGAGCGCATCATGCTGAGTCTGTTTGTCATGGCGTTCGCCAGCGCCACCCTGCTGCCCGGAGGGTCCGAGCTATGGCTGGCCGGGTTGTGGTGCCGGGGCGAAGCGCCGCTGGCACTGTGGCTGGTGGCCACCCTGGGCAATACCCTGGGCAGTCTGGTCAATGTCGCCCTGGGCCGCTACGCCACCCAGTATGTGGATCGGCGCTGGTTTCCCGCCTCCCGGGCGGGACTGGCACGAGCCCAGCGCTGGTATCGCAAGGGCGGAGAAGCGAGTCTGCTGCTGGCCTGGCTGCCGGTGGTAGGGGACCCACTGACGGTACTCGCGGGAATCGCCCGGCTGCCGTGGTGGCGTGCCACGCTGTGGATCGTCGTCAGCAAGGGCGGGCGCTACGCGGTGCTGCTGTGGTTTGCCGAACGCTATTTCAGCTGCGGCTGATCACTGCTCGAGAGCGAGTGCTTCGAGCAAGGCTCGAGAGTCGACACGATGTCCTCCCGTGCCCCGAAAACGGACAGGGGCCGCGCGAGGCGGCCCCTGGGCTCGGGTGTCAGCGATGCTCGACACCTTCTGGATGGGTTACTCCTGGCCGAAGTCGGTGCCACCGTCCGGGTTGCGGGCGTTGTAGTAGGCCTGCTCGGAGATGGCGTGGTAGTTCACCACCTTGTCCTGGAAGTCGCGGTACGACTCGTAGATGCGACCGGCGATATCGCTGGAGTCGGCCAGTTCCTGCACCACCTCGGCGGAGATCTCCTGAGCCTGGGCGAGCACGTCGTCGGGCAGCTTGCGCAGCTGGACGTCGTGTTCGTTGATCAGGGTGGCCAGGGCATCGTTGTTGCGCGCGGTGTACTCGTCCAGCACGTCCTGGTTCACGTCGCGTACCGCGGTGCGCAGGATCGCCTGGAGGTCGGCAGGCAGCTCGGCCAGGGCCTCATCGTTGACGATGGCCTCGAACATCACCGTCGGCTCATGCCAGCCCGGGTAGTAGTAGTACTCGGCGGCCTGGTGCAGGCCGAAGGCCAGGTCGTTGTACGGACCGATCCACTCGGTGGCATCGATGGCGCCGGACTGCAGCGAGGTGAAGATCTCGCCGCCGGGCATATTGACGATGGCCACGCCCATGCGGTTCATGACCTCACCACCGAGGCCTGGCATGCGCATCTTGAGGCCGTCCAGGTCGTCGACAGAATTGATTTCCTGGTTGTACCAGCCGCCCATCTGTACGCCGGAGGCGCCGGCGGTCATGACCTCGACGCCGAAGTCATCGTAGAGCTCGTTCCACAGCTCCAGGCCGCCACCATAGTGCAGCCAGGCGTTCATTTCCTGGGCGTTCATGCCGAAGGGCACGGCGGCGAAGAACTGGGCGGCGGGCGCCTTGCCCTTCCAGTAGTAGGAGGCAGAGTGGCCCATCTGGGCGGTGCCTTCGGCGACGGCGTCGAAGACCTCGAAGCCCGGTACCAACTGGCCGGCACCGAACACCTCGATCGTCAGGCGGCCGTCGGACATTTCCTCGACCAGCTTGGCCAGACGCTCGGGACCCTGGCCGACACCGGGGAAGTTCTTCGGCCAGGAGGTGACCAGCTTCCACTCGAAGGTGTCCTGGGCCTGGGCCTGGGCTCCGACCAGCAGTAGACCGGAGGCACCGGCGAGGGTAATGGCCTTGGCGATTGAGCTGCGTTGCATGTAAGTCCCCTTTGTATGGTATTGGCGTTGTCGGGACCTGCCGGCCAGGGTAGGGCCGGCGGGTAGTTGGCGTCTCGCGGGATGGCCCGAGACGCCGTGAAGCGGGCGATGGCTCGTCGGGCAACTATAGACGCCGGGGGCGCCCCCCGGCGTGGGCTGCCGTCCACGCATCGCCAACGCGCCGGATCAGAACGGCTCCGGCAGCCAGGTGGCGAGCTGCGGGCCAGCGTCGAGAGTGAAAGGGCCCGGCGCAGAGGTTTTCGGCATCAGAACTGCTCCGGCAGCCAGGTGGCGAGCTGCGGGAAGAATGACAGGGCCAGCAGCATGCCGAGCTGAAGCACGATGAACGGAATGACGCCTCGGTAGATCGCGGACGTCGGTACCGACTCCGGGGCCACCCCGCGCAGATAGAACAGGGCGAAGCCGAAGGGAGGCGTCAGGAAGGACGTCTGCAGGTTGATCGCGATCATGATGCCCAGCCAGATTGGATCCAGGCCCATGGCCAGCAGAATCGGACCGACGATCGGCACCACCACGAAGGTGATCTCGATGAAGTCGAGGATAAAGCCGAGCAGGAAGATCACCAGCATCACGATGATGGTGGCGCCGACTACCCCGCCAGGCATGTTCTCGAACAGATGGGTGACCAGCTCTTCACCGCCGTAGGCGCGGAACACCAGTGAAAACAGCGCCGCGCCGATCAGGATCAGGAACACCATGGTGGTGACGTGGGTGGTGGAGCGCAGCACGTCCTTGAGCGTGGCCAGATCGAGGCGACGATAGGCCAGAGCCAGCACCAGGGCGCCGAAGGCACCCACCGCGGAAGCCTCGGTGGGGGTGGCCAGTCCGGCAAGGATCGAGCCGAGCACCGCGACGATCAGCACGATGGGTGGCACCAGGCCCTTGAGCAGCAACAGGCCGATGCCCGAGGTGTGGCCCAGCTCGGCCATCAGTTCCTGGCGATCGGCGGCAGGGGCGGCGCTGGGCTTGAACAGCGCCACCAGGCTGACGTAGACGATATACACCAGCACCAGGATCAGGCCCGGGACCAGCGCCCCCATGAACAGATCGCCCACCGACACCGTCTTGGGACTGAAGATGCCCATGGACAGCTGGGCCTGCTGGTAGGCGCTGGACAGCACGTCACCAAGCAGCACCAGAGCGATGGACGGCGGGATGATCTGACCCAGGGTGCCGGTGGCGCAGATGGTGCCGGTGGCCAGCGACTGGCTGTAGCCGCGCTTGAGCATGGTCGGCAGCGACATCAGGCCCATGGTGACCACGGTGGCGCCGACGATGCCGGTGGAAGCGGCCAGCATCATGCCGACCAGGGTCACCGAGATGCCGAGTCCGCCGCGCAGCGAGCCGAACAGCAGGGCCATGGCGTCGAGCAGGGTTTCGGCGACCTTGGACTTCTCGAGCAGCACGCCCATCAGCACGAACAAGGGCACCGCCAGCAGGGTGGTGTTGGTCATGATGCCGTAGAGGCGATTGGGGAAGGCGTTGAGGTAGCTGCCGTCGAAGTTGGCATCGATGCCGAAGGACTCCAGGCCGTAGCCGAGCCCGGCAAAGGCCAGGGCGGTACCGGCCAGCGACAGCGCGACCGGAAAACCGAACATCAATACCGTACAGATGACACCGAACAGCACCAGGGGCATGAACTCCAGCATTTACAGGTGCTCCTCGTCGGCGTCATGGGGAAGGGCGTTGGGGTCGAGACGTCCCTTTAAAATCAGGATATTGCGGTAGATCTCGACGATGCCCTGGACAATCATCAGCACGGCGAAGGCCGGTATCAGCGTCTTCAGCAGGAACACCCCGGGGATGCCGCCGGCGTCGGGCGAGCCCTCGAAGATGGCCCAGGACTTGCCGACGTAGCCGAGGCTGGTGGCGATCACGAAGCCCATCACCGGCAGCAGCAGCAGCAGGGTGCCGAGCAGGTCGACCAGCGCCTTGCGCCTGGGCGACATCGCGCGATAGAAGATGTCGACGCGCACGTGTCCGCCGTGCTTCAGGGTGTAGGCCGCCGCCAGCATGAACACGGCGGCGTGCATGTACATCACCGATTCCTGCATGGGGATGCTGTTGACGCTGAAGGCATAGCGCAGCACCACGATCAGGAACTGGATGATCATCATCGCCAGGATCAGCCAGGAAAGGCCCCTGCCAAGGCGTTCGGATAAGGCGTCCAGGGCCGCCAGTGGCCCCGGCAAGCCGGAAGATGTAGACATAGGAACTCGCTGGTGGTGTCAGGGCGATCATTGTCCAGGCTGGCGCCCGGGCACGCCGTCGCCAGGGCAGGACGTCGGCTTGCCGGGGGGACCTGGCGTCATGGATAGTGTGGCACGCGGAGACATTAGCGAATCTCGGTGCACGTCAACGCTGACTATACGGCAGTCGAGGTAGCACTGTCATGACACCAAAAGTCGAGGTCCGCTGGCGTGGCGTCCGCCGCCGACAGGATGGCTCAGGCAGGCTGCTCGGGCTGATCGGCCTGGATGGCGGCGAGGCAGGGCTGGGGCAGGCGAATATCGACGGCCACCGGCAGGTGGTCCGAAAACAGTCGGTCGAGGACTTCGGCCTCATCGGCCTCCAGCGACGACGACAGCAGGATATGGTCCAGCGCTCGGCTGGGGCGCCAGGAAGGGTAGCTCAGTGCCGGTCGCACCGGATGCAGCGGCAACGAGGCGCAGAAGCGGTCGTGGGCGTGCAGGCGATCCGGGGTGCAATTCAGGTCCCCCATCACCACCACGTGCTTGAGTGGCTGGATCAGCTCGCTGAGGTAGTCGAGCTGCAGGTTCTGGGTGCGCTGGCCCAGGGCCAGGTGGGCGACGAACAGGTGCAGGGCCTCGGGGCCCTGGCCGAAGCGCGCATGGATGGCGCCCCGGCCGGGCAGGGTCCCCGGCAGACGGTGCTCCTCGATGCGGCTGGGTGCCAGCCGGGAGAGCAGGCCATTGCTGTGCTGGGCAAGTCGACCGAGGTTGCGGTTGAGCTGCTGATAGTGGTGGGGGAAGCCGCCTTGCATGGCCAGGTACTCGAGCTGATTGACCTGGTTCGAGCGAAAGCTGCCGCCGTCCACCTCCTGTAGCCCCACCATGTCGAAGTGCGACAGCACCTCGGCGATCATGTCCAGACGTCGTTGCCGACGTGGGTGAGGCAACAGGTGCTGCCAGCTACGGGTGAGGTAGTGGTGGTAGGCCGAGGTCTGGATACCCACCTGCAGGTTGAAGGTCACCAGCCTCAGGTGACCTCTGTCCAGCGTGGGGTGGCGTTCCTCGGCCAGTGACGTCATTGGGCTCCAGACTCCTGTTCGCTGCGGATCTGCTCCACCAGCGCCTCGGCGATGCGCGGCATGTTGTCGAGGCTGCCGGCGGTGCTCGGCGAGACGATGTAGCGACCATCGACGATCAGCGCGGGGACGCCCATCAGTTCGAGGTTGCGCATGGTGGCGCTGGCGCGATTGATCTGGGACTTCACGCCGAAGCCGTCCAGCGCCTTGAGCGCCTGCTCTTCGCTGACACCGTAGTCGCTGAAGAAGGCGGCGATATCTGCTGGCTCGGTAAGCTGCTCGCCTTCCTGGTGGATGGCGTCGAAGAAGTCCTCGTGCACCTCGTCGAGGATCTCGAGCTGCTGGGCGGCATAGAAGGCCTTGGCGTGCTTGACCCAGGTCTCGCCCAGGGTTGCCGGCATGCGTTCGAACTCGACGTCATCGGGCAGCTCGGCGACCCAGGCGTTGAGCGGATCTTCCAGCGAGTAGCAGTGCGGGCAGCCATACCAGAACACTTCGGTCACGTTGATCTTGCCATCGTCGCTGCCCAGCTCGACCTGATTGGGGGCGACGGTGTAGTCCTCGCCCTCGGTGATCGAGGCGGCGACCGCCATGGTCGACAGGCTAAGGCCAGCGAGGCCCATCATCAGTGACTTCAGCATAGAATGTTTTCTCCTTGATTGAGGCGGGCATGCCATGGCGGCGCGAGGGCGCGACGAACCTGGAGCCGCAAAGCGAACGCTGTTTTGAGTCTACAACGTTCGAAGGGTTCCCGAATATCCCGATTGGGCAGACGTCGCATGTCTATCTTTGCTGGTAAACGCAACGGGGCGTCCACAAGGGCCGCCCCGCGGGACGCATCGAAAGGTGAATCGATCAGTGCAGGCCCTGGACGTAGTTGGCCACGGCTTCCATGTCGGCATCGCTCATCTTGGCGGCGATGTCGGCCATCACGCCACCGGGGCTGTTGGCGCGGGCGCCGGAGGCGAATGCCTGGAGGGTGCTGACCACATAGCCGGCGTGCTGGCCGGAAAGCCCCGGATAGACCGCCGAGCCGATGCCGCTGCCGGTCGGGCCATGGCAGGCGCTGCAGGCCGGGATGCCCTTGGCCAGGTCGCCAGCGCGGTAGAGCGCCTCGCCGCGCTCGAGCAACGCCTCGTCATCCTTGGCCTGCCCCACCACCGGGTCCTGGCCGGCGAAGAAGGCGGCCACGTCCCAGGCGTCCTGGTCGCTGAAGTTGTCCACCTGCCCCGCCATCTGCGGCACCGGACGGGTGCCGTCACGGATGTCGATGATCTGCTTGGCCAGGTAGGAGGCCTGCTGGCCGGCCAGGTTGGGGAAGGTCGGCGCGATACTGGCGCCGGTCTGGCCGTGACAGGCGGCGCAGGCGGTGGCCTTGTCGCGTCCTGCGGCGGCGTCTGCGTCACTCTGGAGGTCGGCATGGGCGGCGCCGACGACGCCGATGGAGATTGCCAGGCTTGCCAGTAACTGTCTCATCGCTAGTTCACTTATGCCGTTTTTAATGTTTTCACGGTCCCGCGGAAGGCGTGGCCTTCACTGCAGGGGGAAGCGCCCGCGCTGAGGCCGGTCGCTGGCGACAGCGGCACAATGTTATGATGATTCCCCGGGTCGCAGCCGCCTCAAAGCTTACTATAACCAAACACCCCGGGGGCGGGAATGCCAGGGCCCTCGACCCTACCTTTGATCACCGTCAGGATTTCTTCCATCTCATGGCTTTCAACTACTCCTTGGCCCGATTCCTCACCAGTGCGCCGACGCTGGCCCGATGCCCCGAAGACAGTGGTGTCGAGGTCGCCTTTGCCGGACGTTCCAATGCCGGAAAGTCCAGTGCGATCAACACCATCACCCAACAGAAGGCGCTCGCTCGTACCTCCAAGACGCCGGGGCGCACCCAGCTCATCAACGTCTTTTCGCTGGGCGAGGACAGCGAGCGCCGGCTGGTGGACCTACCCGGCTACGGCTACGCCAAGGTGCCCGAAAAGGTCAAATTGGATTGGCAGCGCCACCTGGCCGAATACCTCCAGAAGCGAGCTTCGCTCAAGGGGCTGGTGCTGGTGATGGACGTGCGTCACCCATTGACCGAGTTCGACCTGGCGCTGCTGGATGTGGCCGATGAGCGCGACCTGCCGGTGCATATCCTGCTGACCAAGGCCGACAAGCTGAAGCAGGGCGCGGCCAAGAATGCCCTGCAGCAGGTGCGCTCGCGGCTGCGTGAGTGGGAGGACCTGGTCAGCGTGCAGCTTTTCTCGGCGCTCAAGCGCCAGGGCGTCGACGAGGCCCATCGGCGCCTGGACGGCTGGCTTGCGCACGAAGGCTAGCCAGCCTGACGAGCCCGCCGGCTACTTGTACGTGGCGGTGACCTCCAGCAGCCCCTTGACGCGCCCACCGGATGCCTGTTCGGCATAGCGGTAGTAGCTGACGCGTAACGGAACCTTGGGCGCCTCCCCCATCAGGCCAACCGCTCGCGAGCCAGACAGGTCCACGGGATCGAAGTCGTGGGCCGAAAAAGCGTCGATTTCCAGCGCCAGCCCGATGCCCTTGGCGCCGTTACCCGAGGTGTCGGCGTTGCCGAGGATGCCTTGGCGGGCGTTGATGACGCTGGCGCCGCCCGAGCGTATGGACAGATCCGCCATGTTGACCTCATCGCAGTTGTTGAAGCTCAGGTAGGCTGTGGTGGTGCCTCCCCGAGATCCGGTGCTTGGCAGTTCACTGAGGTCGATATCGGGCAGGGTGATGTAGGGGGTCCACATCTTGCAGGTGCTCTCGATCACGGTGATGTAACCGGCGCCAACGCCAACTACCGTACCGGTATAGTTGTCGCTGGCGCCGGTGCTGGTCGCCACGTGGGTATGAGGCGAGTAGGTAAACTGTCTGTAGTAGCCCGGTTCGGTGTCGCCATGGCGTACGATCGGTATCTCGGTCACGACGCTGCCGGAGACACAGCCAGATGCATGGTTGGCGGTGCGCAGGGAAGCGACCAGGGTCTGGTGGTGATGGCCGCCCATGCTGGTGTCGGCCTTGTCGAAGTAGAAGCCTTGCACTGAGCTTTCGGCGTCACCGGTGGCGCTGTCGTAGGAACCCTGGGTATCGAGCAGGATATAGACGCGGCCGTCGCTGCCGGTCTGGCAGGCGTAGGTGGTGTGGAAGGAGGCTATCCCCGCGGTGTTGCCTTCCGGCGTGGTGCCGGACAAGGTCGAGGGGTAGGACATGCCGGTGCTGTAGAGGCCGCAGGTACCGGGCGGGCGTACGGTGTCGCAGGTAGGGCGTGCCGCCAGGGCTGGCGCGATGCCCAGGGGCAGGGAGAGAGCGGGCCCCAGTCCTGAAACACGCCCCGAAAGCAGTCCCGAAGACAGCCCCGAAACAAGCCCCAGTCCCGAAACCAGGGCAAACGCCAGCCCGAGCTTGAGCACTCGTCGCAGGTGAGGCCGGGTCGGCGGTGATGAAGCGAGGGGGCGATAGAGCGGGCGGGGCATGGCGGCAGGCACTCAGGGAACAGGTGCCTGCCGGTTTACCACGTGGCGCCGGCGGTCGCCGGGGTTTTTCTCGCTTTATTGATCCTGATGCTCACCGAGCAGGGCTGGCAGCTCGGTGACCCGAGACAGTCGGGTCACGCCGCGTGGCAAGGGAGCCGTCTCGGCCTCTGGCGGCGCGATCCAGATCGCCCGCAAGCCCAGGCGAATCGCCGGCAGCACGTCTTCCTCCCAGGAATCGCCCACGTGCAGGGTCTCGCAGGCCTTGACCTGAAGCCGTGCCAGCATCGCCAGAAAGGGCCGTGGATCGGGCTTGGGTGCGAACATCTCGCCGGCAGCGATACGCGCCTGGAAGTGGCGGGCCAGCGGCAGACGGTGGAAGGCCACGTTGCCGTTGGTGATGCTGCCGAGACGATAGCGGCCCTTCAGCCTTTCCAGCATGGCGTCGGTGTCGGGGAAGGGAGTGACGAGGATGCGCAGCGAGTGAAAACGCTGCATCGCCAGCGCCGCCCACCAGTGAGCCGCCGCCCGGTTCACGCCGCTTTCCTCCAGCAGCTGGATCAGGGTGCGCTCACGCAGCCAGCTGAAGTCGCCGCGCCGCGACCAGCTGCGCCTGGCCAGAGCCTGGCGTTCACTCAGGTAGTCCGAAAGCGCGATGGGGGGCGTCAACGGCTCCTCGCGGCCGCGCTGCCAGGCGCCGAGCTGTTCGGTCAGCCAGTCGACGTGGCCCTGCTCGGTGCGCTGCATGACGCCGCTGTTGTCCCACAGGGTGTCGTCCAGATCGAAGGTGATGGCCTTGAGTCGGCTGAAATCGTCCGCTGCCGCGTGGTCGATCAAGGGGTGTCTCCGGGATGGCTGTCGTCGCTCCGGCTGCGCCGCGCGCGGGGGTGGGCCTTGTCGTAGCTCTCGGCCAGGTGCTGCCAGTCCAGCCGGGTATAGACCTGGGTGGTGGACAGGTTGGCGTGGCCCAGCAGCTCCTGGACGGCGCGCAGGTCCTGGCTCGATTCCAGCAGGTGGCTGGCGAAGGAGTGGCGCAGGCGGTGGGGATGCAGGTGCTCCGGCAGGCCGCGCCGGCGGGCCTGGGTGACCAGGCGTGCCTGGATGGCACGATGGCCCAGCCGGTGGCCCTGCTGGCCGACGAACAGTGCCGTCTCGCCGTCGGCGGCCAGCACCGAGCGCACGCCGAGCCACTGGTCGATGGCCTGGCGCGCACGCGAGCCCACCGGCACCTGGCGCGGCTTGTTGCCCTTGCCGAGGACCCGCACCCGGCCGCCGTGAAGGTCGGGGAGATCCAGCGCCGCCAGCTCCGCCAGCCGTAGCCCGCTGGAATAGAGCAGCTCCAGCATCGCCTGGTCGCGTACCGACAGCGGCGAGCCGTCGTGGGGGGTGTCGAGAAAGCGCGCCAGCAGGTCCACGTCCACCGGCCGCGGTAGATCCTTCGGCGCCCGGGGGCCGCGGCTCAGGCCGACCGGGTTGTAGTCGAGTCGGCCAGCCGCCACCAGGTGTTCACACAGTCGCGACAGGGCGGCGCGGCGGCGCTTCAGGCTGCGCGGTGCCATGCCTCGGCTGCGTTCGGCGGCCAGAAAACGCCTGAGCGTGTGGGACGTCAGGGCCTGATCATCCGGCAGCCTGGCGTCGGTGTCATTGGCCTGGGCGTTCCACCAGTTCTCGAAGGTGGCCAGGTCACGCCGGTAGGCGTCGACGGTGGCAGGACTGGCGGTGCGACCCAGCTCATCGAGAAAGTCCGCTACCGCGCCGGCAAGCTGCCACTTGGCCGTCGTCTCAGCCGTCGTCTCAGCCACCTTTTCAGCCATCATCACGCTCGCACAGGCGCACGCTCAGGCGCACCAGTACCTCGGCCAGGTACTCGGTAAACAGGGTGTCCATGCTGGCACGGAAGTGGTCGGGATCAGGGCTTGCCAGCACCACAAAGCCCTGGGGCTCGCCCAGGGTCATGCGGGCGATGGCGCAGGAGCCCGACTTGGTCGGCGCCTTGGCGTGGGGCAGCAGGCGCTTCCAGTCGGTGGGGGTAAGACGGGTACAGCGGCTGGCGCGCCCATCGAGCAGCGCGGTCAGGCGCTGGCCGGTGTGGTCGTCGAGCACGTGACGCGGGGCCTGGGGCGGTCTGGGGTCGCGATCGGTCAGGCTGGCGGGGCACCACAGCGACACCGCTGGCGTCTGGAAGCGCTCGCTTAGCTGGGTGGCCAGGGCCTGGCCCAGGGCGTCGTTGTCCTGTGCTTCCAGCAGCGCCAGCACCAGCTCGCGGGTACGCCGATACTGCGCCTCGTTGTGGCGGGCCGAGTCGAGCAGTTGCTCGAGCCGCAGTTCCGCGCCTTCGGCGCGCTTGCGCAGGTCATGGACCAGCCGTTCCAGCAGCGAGGTGGCGCCCTGGGTCTCCGGGTGGGGAATCGTGAGGCTCTGCAGCAGGCCTTCGCGACCGACGAAGAAGTCCGGGTGGCGTGCCAGCCATTCGGCGACGCGGTCCGGGTCGAGCGTCTTGCGGGGCTCTGGGGCGGCTTGAGGCATGCGCGTCTTCCTGTTGGAGTTCAATGTCTAGGCTGGATCGAGTTTCCGGGAAAGCGAGGGACCGGTACCTTGCTGGCAGCTTAGCCCAGTCCCGTCGAGTCCTGTGCGCCTGGGGTCAACGCAGCGGAATTCGTCCATCGAACACCCGCTCGGCGGGGCCGGTCATGATCAAGGGGCGCTCGCCACCTTCCCAGCGGATCGTCAGGCTGCCGCCGGGCAGGTGGACGGTCACCGGGCTTTCGAGCAGGCCCTGGCGAATGCCGCAGGCCACCGCAGCGCAGGCGCCGGTACCACAGGCCAGGGTCTCGCCGCTGCCGCGCTCGAACACCCGCAGGCGAATCTCGTGGCTGGAGACCACCTGCATGAAGCCCACGTTGACCCGCTTGGGAAAGCGCGGGTGGTGTTCGACCAGCGGTCCCAGGCGCTCCACCGGCGCCTGGTCGACGCTGTCGACCTTGATCACCGCGTGGGGGTTGCCCATGGAGGCGACGGCGATCTCGAGGGTCTCGCCGTCGACCTCGAGGGTGTGACGCAGGCGGTCCTCGTCGGCCTCGAAGGGCAGGCTCGGCGGGGCGAAGCGCGGGGCACCCATGTCGACGCTGACCTGCTCGTCGTCATGCACGTCCAGCACCAGCGGGCCGCCGGCGGTCTCGACCCGGATCTGGCGCTTGTGGGTCAGCCGCTTGTCGCGTACGAAGCGGGCAAAGCAGCGCGCACCATTGCCGCAATTCTCGACCTCGCTGCCGTCGGCGTTGTAGATCCGGTAGCGAAAGTCCATGTCCGGGTCCCGCGGCGGTTCCACCACCAGTAGCTGATCGAAACCGATGCCGAAGCGCCGGTCGGCCAGACGGCGGATTTCCTCGGCCTCGATGCGGGCCCGCTGGGTGACCAGATCGACCACCATGAAGTCGTTGCCCAGGCCATGCATCTTGGTGAAGTGCAGAAGCATCAGCGCGGTGCTCCTGACGTCGATCCCGATGCCGATCCCGGTTGCGATTCGCCGGGCAGCGACTCACCGGCCCAGAGGTCCTCGAGGGTCTCGCGTCGGCGAACCACCTGATAGCTGTCGCCGTCCACCAGTACCTCCGCCGGACGCGGGCGGCTGTTGTAGTTGGAGGCCATCACGAAGCCGTAGGCGCCGGCCGAGCGCACCGCCAGCAGGTCGCCCGGCGCCACCGCCAGTTGGCGCTCCTTGCCGAGGAAGTCGCCGGTCTCGCACACCGGGCCGACCACGTCATAGACGTCGCTTGCGCGGTCCAGGCGAGTGTCGACTTCGATGATCGCCTGCCAGGCCTGGTACAGCGAGGGCCGAATCAGGTCGTTCATGGCCGCGTCGACGATGGCGAAGTTCTTGGTTTCGCCGGGCTTCACGTAGGTCAGCCGGGTCAGCATGACGCCGGCGTTGGCGGCGATCGAGCGGCCCGGCTCGAACAGCAGCGTCAGGCGCTCTCCGCCGTCCCAGCGCGACAGGCGCTCGAGCAGCTTCGAGGCGTAGTCGAACGGGGCCGGCGGCGTCTCGTCCCTGTAGGGCACGCCGAGGCCGCCGCCCAGGTCGAGGTGCGAGACCTCGATGTTCTCCTCGCGCAGGCGGTCGAGCAGCACCAGCAGACGCTCCAGGGCGTCGAGGAAGGGAGCGATCTCGGTGAGCTGCGAGCCGATATGGCAGTCGAGTCCGGTGACCTTGAGGTGCGGCAGTTCGGCGGCCAGGCGGTAGACCTCCAGCGCTTCATCCACCGGGATACCGAACTTGTTGTCCTTGAGCCCGGTGGAGATATACGGATGGGTGCCCGCGTCGACGTCGGGATTGACCCGCAATGACACCGGCGCCACCTTGCCCAGGCGGCCTGCCACTTCATTGAGCACTTCAAGCTCTGGGCGCGACTCCACGTTGAAGCACTTGATGCCGACCTCGAGCGCGCGCGCCATCTCGTCGGGGCGCTTGGCGACGCCGGAGAACACCACCTTGGCCGGGTCACCACCGGCGGCCAGTACCCGCTCGAGCTCGCCCCGGGAAACGATGTCGAAACCGGCACCCTGGCGCGCCAGTACGTTGAGCACCGCCAGGTTGCTGTTGGCCTTGACCGCGTAGCAGATCAGATGCGGGTGGCTACCCAGCGCCTCGCGGTAGGCCTGGAAGTGACGCTCCAGGGTGGCACGTGAATAGACGTAGCAGGGGGTGCCCACCGCCTCGGCGATGCGGGCCAGAGGCACTTCTTCGGCGTACAGCTCGCCGTCTCGGTAGTTGAAGTGATCCATGCTCAGCTCTCGTCCTCGGTCGCGCTCTGGTCGCTTTCCTGGCTGTCCTCTTCGCCCTGTTCGTCCTCGACGGTTTCGCGGGGGCCGTAGCGCTCCGCCGCTTCTTCGTCACCGGGCAGGTACAGGGGGCCTTTCTGGCCGCAGCCCGCCAGGGCCATCAGGGCCAGCAGCAGGGCCGGCAACAGGGCGGGTCGCAGCACCTTGACGAGGCGGTTCATTGGGCGCCTCCCTGGCCGGTCGCAAGGGTCTTGAGGGCCTCACGGGCGCGCTGGGCAGCGGCGCGCACCTGGTCGGGGGCGGTGCCACCGATATGGTTGCGGGCGGCCACCGAGCCTTCCAGGGTCAGCACCTCGAACACGTCCTCGCCGATGACGTCGGAGAACTGGCGCAGTTCGTCGAGGCTCATGTCCGACAGATCCTTGCCGCTCTCGATGCCGTAGGCCACGGACTGACCGACGATTTCATGGGCGTCACGGAAGGCCACGCCCTTGCGTACCAGATAGTCGGCAAGGTCGGTGGCGGTGGAGAAGCCCTTGCGAGCGGCCTCGCGCATGGAATCGCCCTTGGAGACGATGGCCGGGACCATGTCGGCGAAGGCGCGCAGGCACCCCTTGACGGTATCCAGGGTGTCGAGCAGCGGTTCCTTGTCTTCCTGGTTGTCCTTGTTGTAGGCCAGCGGCTGCGACTTCATCAGCGTCAGCAGGCCCATCAGGTGACCGTAGACGCGGCCGGTCTTGCCGCGCACCAGCTCGGGCACGTCCGGGTTCTTCTTCTGCGGCATGATCGAGGAGCCGGTGCAGAAGCGGTCGGGCAGGTCGATGAAGTCGAACTGGGCGCTGGTCCACAGCACCAGCTCCTCGCTCATCCGCGACAGGTGCATCAGCAGCAGGCTCGCGAAGGCGGTGAACTCGATCGCGAAGTCCCGATCGCTGACCGCGTCGAGGCTGTTCTCGGCGGGGCGCTCGAAGCCGAGCAGCTCGGCGGTCAGGTGACGATCGATGGGGTAGGTGGTGCCGGCCAGGGCGGCGGCGCCCAGCGGCAGCACGTTGACCCGCTTGCGGCAGTCCAGCAGGCGTTCATGGTCGCGGGCCAGCATCTCCTGCCAGGCCAGCAGGTGGTGGCCGAAGGTCACCGGTTGAGCGGTCTGCAGGTGGGTGAAGCCCGGCATGATGGTGTCGGCCTCGCCCTCGGCCAGCTCGATCAGCCCGGCACGCAGCCGCGCCAGCTCGCTGGCGACCAGGTCGATCTCCTCGCGCAGGTAGAGGCGAATATCGGTGGCCACCTGGTCGTTGCGCGAGCGCCCGGTGTGCAGCTTCTTGCCGGTGATGCCGATCTTCTGGGTCAGCCGTGCCTCGATGTTCATGTGCACGTCTTCCAGCGCCACCGACCACTCGAAACGCCCTTCGGCGATCTCCGTCTCGATCTCCTTGAGCCCGGTCAGGATGGCGTCACGTTCCTCTTCGCTCAGCACGCCAACCTGGGCGAGCATGGTGGCATGCGCGATGGAGCCCTGGATGTCATGGCGGGCCAGGCGCTGGTCGAAATCGACCGAGGCGGTGAAACGAGCGACGAAGGCGTCGGTGGGTTCGCTGAAGCGGCCGCCCCAGGACTGGTTGGTGGTCTGGCTCATTGAATGGACTTCCTGAATGACGATGCGATGGCGACGTGATCGGTGGCCGGCGCCGAGGGCGCTGACGGAGCCGGCAGCCGTTGTCGTTGGTATGCCCAAAGTGTACCAGAGTCGGCCCTTGAGGCGAGGGTGCAGCGGGCCGGCAAGGAAGGTGCGGCATCAGCCCCTGAAACGAGGGTGGCAGCGGGCGCTTCCGGCAGGCGCGGCAACGGGTCCCGTCGCCGTCGATTTTACTGACGGAGACCGTGCTTTATGATGACGCCATTCATTTAACATGGCGGACGCGGCGATTTGGTCGCAAGCCCGACCAGGGAGAGCAACGTGCAACAGATGTCCAGGCTGCGTATCGCGACGCGCAAGAGCCAGTTGGCCCTATGGCAGGCCGAACATGTTCGCGATCGCCTGATGGCGATTCACCCCGGGCTCGAGGTCGAGCTGGTACCGATGTCGACCCGCGGTGACAAGATTCTCGACACGCCCTTGGCCAAGGTTGGCGGCAAGGGGCTGTTCGTCAAGGAACTCGAGGAGGCGATGCTCGACGGCCGCGCCGATATCGCGGTGCACTCCATGAAGGATGTGCCGATGCAGTTTCCCGAGAGCCTGGGGCTTTCGGTGATCCTGGAAGGCGCCGAGCCCACCGACGCCTTCGTCTCCAATGACTATGCTCGCTTCGAGGACCTGCCCGAGGGCGCCCGTCTGGGTACCTCCAGCCTGCGCCGCGGACTGCAGATGCGCGAGGCCCGTCCGGATCTCGAGGTCATCAGTCTGCGTGGCAATGTCCAGACACGCCTGGCCAAGCTCGACGCTGGCGAATTCGATGCCATCCTGCTGGCCACTTCCGGGCTCAAGCGGCTGGGGCTGGGTGAACGTATCGCCCAGGAGCTGCCGCCGGAGATCTGCCTGCCGGCCTGTGGTCAGGGCGCGCTTGGCATCGAATGCCGCATGCACGACACCGAGCTGGTGTCGCTGCTGGCACCGCTCGACGATATCGAGACGGCGACCAGAGTGCGTGCCGAACGGGCCATGAATACACGTCTGGAAGGCGGCTGCCAGGTGCCCATCGGTGGGCACGCCATCTATCAGGACGATGGCAGAACCCTGTGGTTGAGAGCCCTTGTCGGCACGCCCGACGGTTCCCGCGTGCTGCGTGCCGAAGGGCGTGGTTCGGTGGACGAACCCGAGGCGCTGGGGATCCGCGTCGCCGAGCAGCTGCTGGAGCAGGGCGCCGGGGATATCCTGGCCGAGGTCTACGGACCGCGTTGATGGGCACTCCGGTACTGATCACCCGGCCCGGCGAACGCGCCCAGGCGCTGGCCGAGGCCATCGAAAGCAAGGGGTTCAGCACCGAGCGGCTCGAGGTAATGCGGCAGGAAACTGTGCCAGAGACGGCAGATGTGCGCTCGGCCTGGCTCGACATCGACCACTTTCATAAGGTGGTAGTCATCAGTCCCGCCGCCGCCGAGCGGTTGGTCGAGGCGCTGGATCGCTACTGGCCACAGCTGCCCCAGGGGCTTGAACTGTACGCCGTCGGGCAGGCCACGGCGATGGTCTTGCACCAGGCGCTGGGGCTAAAGGTGAGGGTGCCTGCCCCCGCCGCCGGAGAAGAGACCAGCGAGGCCTTGCTGGCGCTGGCCTCGCTGCAGCGCCTGGAGCACCAGCGAGTGTTGCTGGTGGCGGGCGAAGGTGGCCGCCCGCTGCTGGGCGACACCCTGGGGCAGAGGGGCGCGCGTGTCACGCGTCTCGAGGTGTATCGACGTCGCCTGATCACTCCCGACGCCGGGGCCAGAACATGGCTCGAACAAGGGGGCTATCAGGCGTTGGTGGTCAGTAGCGGAGAAATCCTTGAACATCTGGCAAGATGGTGTTCAGAGGCCGCCTTTCAACAACCGCTTGTCGTATCCAGCCAGCGGTTGGCTACACTGGCGAAAACGCTGGGATTTCGCATCCCGGTCGTGGCGTCTGGCGCGTCTCCTGCGGCGCTGGCGGCCGCGGTGGCAAGGACCTGCGACCCAGAGGATGGCGAATGAAGATCTCTAAAAGGGCTAGCGACAGATGAGCAACCAACAGCACGATCAGGACGAGCAGCAGACCCCGTCCGCTTCCGGCCAGCAGGGCACAGGAAGCGCGACCTCAGGCACGGACGCCTCGAAGGGCGGCGCGGGCAAGGGGGGCTCCCAGCGGCGGTCGCGGCGTCGCGACAAGAGTGGCAGCAGCTCGACCGGATCCACTTCGTCCAGTGCCAGCGCGGCATCCTCCACACCCGCTGCGGCGACGGGCGGCTCATCGCCTGCCGGCGCCACATCGTCGAGCGCAGGCACCGCCAAGGCCACGCCGAGTGACGCCGCTCCGGTTGCAGCGAAGGGCGCCGCCGGGGACAGTGCCAGCAAGCCAAGTGCCAGCAAGCCCAGCGACAGCAAGCCCAGTGCAAGCAAGCCCGACAATAGCGGCAAGGCCAGTGCCGGCAAGCCCGGCGATGGCAAGCCCGGCGATGGCAAGCCCAGTGACACCAAGGCCAGTGGCGCCAAAGCTAGTGACAACAAGCCCAGTGACAACAAGCCCAGCCCAGCGGCAGGCAAGGGTGGTAACGGTGGGGCTTCCGCCGGCGCCGGCGGTGCCGCGACCTCGTCTTCCGGTGGCTCTGGTAGCAGCTCTGGTGGCGGCAAGGCCGGCGTCGTGGCCCTGGTGCTGGTGCTGATCCTGATCGCCGGTGTGGCCTTTGTCGGCTGGAAGGGCTGGCAGCTGCAGCAGGCCATGTCCGCGCGCATCGACCAGCTCAAGCAGAACAGCCCCAGCGTGGCCGAGGTCCAGGAGCTGTCGTCCCAGCTGGAAAGCGGCCTTGCCGAGCGTCGCGAGACCATGGGCCAGGCGGTGGACGGCATCAAGAGCGACTTCGACGCCTACAAGTCCGACGTCAACCAGACCCTGGATCGGGTACTGGCCGAGCTGTCCAAGGAACAGAACGCCGACGAGCGTGACTGGCTGCACGCCGAGGCCGCCTACCTGCTGCGTCTGGCCAATCAGCGCCTGCAGCTCGAGCGTGATGTCGAAGGTGCTGCGGCGCTGCTGCGCACCGCCGACGCTCGCCTGGAAGAGGCCAACAATCCGGCACTGGTCCCGGTGCGCCGCGCCATCGCCGAGGAGCTTGCCGCCCTGCAGACGGTGCCCAAGGTTGACCGGACTGGCCTCTACCTGGCCCTGAACGCCCAGCAGGAGCAGATCGCCGGCCTGCCGCTGGCCCAGGACATCGAGCAGTTCACCGCCGATACCACCATCGAGGAGGCTCCTTCCGGTGCCTGGCAGGAGCAGCTGGCACGGGTCGGTGAAGAGCTCAAGGAGCTGGTGACGGTACGCCACCACGACCAGGCGCTGGAAGCCCTGATCACCCCGGAGCAGGAGTCCTATCTGCGTCAGAGCCTGCGCCTGGTGCTGGAGCAGTCCCAGCTGGCCCTGCTCAAGGAAGAGACCGGCCTGTACGAGGCCAGCCTCGACAAGGCCATCACCCTGCTCGAAGGCTACTACGACGTCGACGACGAGTCGGTGCAGTCGGTGATCGCTCGTCTGGGCGAGCTCAAGGGCAAGTCCATCCGCCCGGAGCTTCCCGATATCAGCGCTTCCCAGCAGGCGCTGGCCCGGTTCATCGAGCAGCGCTTCGAAGCGGGCGCTTCCGGCCAGGGAGATAACGCATGAGAAAGCTGATCCTGCTCATTGTCGTTGGCCTCGCGCTCGGGGCGCTGTTCGGTCAGCTGATGATGTCGGTGCCCGGCTACTGGCTGGTGCGGGTGGGCGACACCTCCTTCCAGACTTCGTTCTGGTTTGGCCTGGTGATCCTGCTGGCCCTGTTCATGGTGCTGCACTTTGCCCTGCGCGTGCTGTTCCGCCTGAGCCGTCCGGTCAGCCGCTTCAAGGTGTGGAACTCGCGGGCACGCAATCGCACCGCGATGAAGCGCACCGTGCGCGGCCTGGTGGCATTGGCCGAAGGCCGCTGGAAGCGCGCCGAGAAGGCCCTGGTCAAGGCCGCCGATGACTCCAGCACCCCGCTGGTCAACTACCTGTCTGCCGCCCTGGCGGCCCACTACCAGGGCCGCTATGACCAGGCCGACACCCTGCTGAAGCGGGCCCACATCTCCACCGACGGCGCCGATCCCGCGGTGGGCATGATGCAGGCCCAGCTGATGCTGGACCGCCAGCAGTACGAGGAAGCACTGGCGATCCTGACCCGCCTGGACCGTCATCTGCCGCGCCATCCCCAGGTGCTCAAGCAGCTCAAGGCCGCCTATATCAGCGTCAGCGACTGGGATGGCCTGCGTCGCCTGCTGCCGCGTCTGGCCGACCAGCAGCTGATCGCCCGGGAAGAGCGTGAACAGCTCGAGCTGCAGGCCTACCGCGAGCTGATCCTGCAGGAGACGCGCAATCCCGAGGATATCGAGCGGGTGCGCAACCTGTGGTCCGACATGCCCGAGTACCTGCGCACCAACATCGACCTGCTGGTGCTCTACGTCGAGACGCTGGTGCGCTGCGACGAACAGGTGATCGCCGAGAAACTGCTGCGCCACTCGCTCAAGACCAACTGGGACAGCCGTCTGGTGCTGCGCTATGGCCTGCTTGGGGTGGACGCTTCACGTCAGCTGGTGACCGCCGAGAAGTGGCTGCAGGAGCGGCCCAACGATCCCGACCTGCTGTTGACCCTGGGGCGTCTGGCGCTGCGCAACGCCTACTGGGGCAAGGCCCAGGAGTACTTCGAGGCGAGCCAGCGTCAACGTCCCAGCGGAGTGGTCTGTGCCGAACTGGCGCGGCTCTACGCCAACCTGGGCGAGCACAACAAGAGCCAGCTCTACTATCGCCAGAGCGTCGAGCTGCTCGACAAGTCGCTGCCCTCGTTGCCGCAGCCGAGCGACGCTCAGCAGGCCTGAGCCAGGCGTTCGATCTACTACGCAGTACCCACAAACGCCACGGGCGGGGCTTCGGCCCCGCCCGTGGCGTTTGTGGTTCTGGTGGGTGGGTCTCGAGCGCAGCGCCAGCCAAGGGGACTGCGGTGTGGCGTCACCATGCTGAAGGCGAGTACAGGCCCGGCGTGCAGCTGCCGCCACGCCTGTGTTGTCAGAGTTGTGGCGTCAGGGCGTGGCGGCAGAGCGTGGCGTCAGGGCTCGGCACCCTGGCGATTCGATCAATAAAAAAGGGGCGGCCCGTAGGCCGCCCCAGAAGCGTTGCAGGTAAGGTCTGTCAGTTGCCGTCGGGGTCGTAGTCGCCCCTGAACTTGGCGTTGGTCTCGGCATCCTCGCGGGTCTCGTGCTCGCGGGGCGAGTCGATACTGCCGTCCTCGCCGGGCAGCGGTGCGGTATCCCTGGCTTCGCCGGTCGCCACCACATCCTTCTCGACCAGGCGCAGGTTGGCGGCTGGCGCCTGGCCCTGCTTGTCTTCGCCAAAGAAGATCGTGGTGTGCGGGAAGGGGATCTCGATGCCCGCCTCGTCCAGGTGCAGCTTGACCAGACGGTTGTAGGCACGGCCCACCGCCCACTGGTTGCCCGGGGTGGTCTTGATGCGTACCCGGATGTTGACCGAGCTGTCGGCCAGGGCGATGACACCGGCCACCTCGAGGGGTTCGAGGATCTCGGACTTGAGGTCCTCGTCGGAGGACAGTTCGTCGAAGGCGTTGCGCAGGGCGACGATCGCCTCGTCCACGTTCTCGCGGTAGGCGACGCCGTATTCGCCCACATGGTAGCCGAAGCCACGCATGTAGTTGGAGACCACATCGACGCTGGAGAATGGCACCAGATGGTAGGTGCCGTGCAGGTCACGGATACCCACCGAGCGGATGCTGAGCTTCTCGGCGGTGCCGGTGATGCCGCCCAGGGTCACCACGTCGCCGGTATTCATGGCGTTTTCCACCTGGATGAAGATACCGGTGATGATGTCCTGCACCAGCTTCTGGGCGCCGAAACCGATGGCCAGACCGAGCACACCGGCACCGGCGATCAGCGGTCCGATGTTGATGCCGATTTCCGACAGCACGATCATCGCCGTCATGGTGACGATGGCGATGGCCAGGGCATTGCGGAACAGCGACAGCAGCGTCTGGGCCCGGGCCGAGGGCATGCCGCGGCCGGTGGTCGGATTCAGCTTGTGTTCGATCAGGCTGGCAAGGCCGATCCAGACCGCCGCGGCGACGATCAGAATGATGGCCACGTTGATCACCTGGCTGACCAGCACGCGACCCGCTTCGGAGGCGTACCAGGTGGCCATGTCGAACACGCCCCAGGCGTTGAGCAGGGCCATGGCGGCGACGATCAGGATCAGCACGTTGAAGGCGCGCAGCATCGTCGGGACATAGGAGTTGAGGCGTGCCTCGAGCAGCGGCAGCTTCTTGCGCAGCTCACCGGACAGGGTGATGCGACGACCGATGGCCTGGGCCAGCAGGCGCGACACCAGCATGGCAGCCAGCACGATACCGAGGGTCTTGAGGGTCGCGATCAGCACGAACGGCAGGGCGTCCTCGGGGCGTGTCAGGGTCAGCACCAGCACCACGGTGAAGTAGGTGATCGCCAGCAGATGCCAGATGCGGCCGAGCAGGCGCAGCGCGACACGGGAGGCCGACAGGCTGGACCTGACAGCGGCATCGAACAGCCCATCGCGCAGGCGGCTGCGATTGATCAGCACCACGGTGATGGCGTACAGGTAGGCGCCGATCATGATCAGGGCGCCGATGCCCTCACCGACACGGTAAGACAGGTAGGTGTTGATCAACGGGACCACCACCATCAGGCCGTAGCCGGTAAGGCCAATCAGCCGGGCGATCCAACGGTTCCAGTAGGACGCGCTGGGCGCGGTGATGGGCAAGAGACGCAGGCCCTCGTAGCGTGAGGCGAACAGCATGCGCACCGCCGCCTTCAACAGCTCGATGACCAGGAAGGCATTGAGGAACAGCGACGCCCGGGTCGACAGGCTGCCCGTCTCACCGATGGCGAAGGTAGCGGCCAGGTTGCCGCCGACGTAGGCAAGTCCCACCACGGCGGCGTCCACGATCACCGCCAGCACCACGCACAGCACCAGGCGGATGGTGGGGTTGAGGTTCTGACCGTTCTGCGAATATTGGCTCAACCGCGTGAACAGTGGCCTGACCAGGCGCCTGATGATCACGAACAGCACAAAGGTCGCCAGAATCACCAGGCCGAGGTTGATCGCCGCCTGGGTGAACAGATCGAAGTTGAGTTCGCCTTCGGTCAGGGCGCCGTCGATCATGCCACCGAAGATGGCGGCGAGATTCTCGAACTGATTGCCGAACTCGCTGACCACTCGGCTGGTCATGTCCGCCAGTTGCTTGGGCAGGGTGGCCTCGGCGGCGCTGTCGACGGCCTGTTCACCGGCGGCCTGGGCCTGTTCGGGGGCGTTTTCCGCCATCTGTCGCAGTTGCTCGATCAGCTGGCTGCGGGCCTGTTCGTTTTCCAGCAGGTCGGCCAGGGTCGAGTAGGCCGGACCGTCACTGGAGGAACCGCCAGAGCCGCTGGCGTCACCGCCCTGCTGGGCGATGGCAGGTCCCGCGAGCAGCACGAGCGCGAGCATCAGCACGCTGAAGAGTCGAGAGCAGAGTCGTGATCGCATCACGCAAACCTTCTCCTTTGGTGGGTGGGCCCGTCGGGGCAGAGGGGCGTCCTTGGACGAATCTGTCGCAGGCTAACATGCCCGTTTGCCGCTTGTACGCAATCAAGGATGTACAAAAGTTGTACGGATTGCCAATTCTGTGCCATATTGATCGTGAACGCATCCCATGCGCTTCATCCCTGCTAGGCAAGCACAACTTCGCCGCCCCCTCGGGCGGCGTTTTTTTTAGATTTTCAGCACCTTCAGCATCTTTGATCTCCCGCCTTCCGAGGCTCGGCATTGTCTGTGCCTTGTCGCTTTACGGGCCATCTGCGATCAGCCCGTTTCGCCACGCCGAGGGCGAGGTCCAGCGGTATTGCCACCGGTCACGACATCGACCAGGTATTTGCATACCATGGCGGTTTTGGCCGAGGCGATTCGTGATGGAGTGGTGGACGCTGGCAGCGGTAGCGCTGGGGGGCGCCGCAGGAGGCATGGGGCGACTGTTCGTCAGTCGTCGGGCAGCGGCCGCCTGGGGAGTGCGCTTCCCCTGGGGGACCCTGATCGTCAATCTGCTGGGAGCCTTTGTTATCGGCCTGCTGGCCAGTCGCCTGGTGGCAGGCTCGACCGCGGCACTCATGCTGCTGAGCGGGGTGATGGGCGGCTTCACCACGGTGTCCTCCTTCAGTCTGCAGACTCTGGACCTGATGCGCGAAGGTCGTCATGCAGCGGCCGCGCTCAACGTCTCGTTGACCCTGCTGGCCGGCCTGGCCGCCGTGGTGGCGGGACTTGCCCTCGGGGGTGGCCTGTGAGGTGTCGGCAGAGGGGAGAAGCATGAGTCAGGCAACAAGCGTCTGGCGGCTCTATCTGGCGGTGGGCCTTGGCAGCGCCCTGGGATCGGTGTGTCGCCTCTTGACCGGCGTCGCGGTCTCGGGCCTGGTGGCGTCGTCCTTTCCCTGGGCGACCCTGCTGGTCAATGTGCTGGGATCCTGGTTGATTGCCCGCTTTGCTACCCATGCGGCCCTGAGCGACAGCCCTCGGCTGGCGAGGCTTCATCCGCTTGTCGTGGCGGGCTTCTGTGGAGGTTTCACCACCTTTTCGCTGTTCAGCCTCGAAGCGGCCCGCCTGGCCATCGGCGGCAGCCCCTGGCTGGCGCTGGCCTATGTGGTGCTGAGCGTGCCGCTATGGCTGGCGGCGGCCTGGGCCGGTGACGTCAGCGCACGGCGGGCCCTGGTCAGAGGCTCGTCCGAGTAGCCCAGACGCTCGTCAGAGTAGCCCCGGCGGTCGTTCAAGTAGCCCAGGAGTTCGTCTCGGCAAGCCAGGCGGTCGTGCCAGGCGCTCGTGCCAGGCGCAATCCCGCTGGACCGGCCTCCGCGAGCCAGCGGAAAGCAGGCCAGACCAGCGCGAGCCAGAACAGCACGAGCCAGAACAGCGCGACCAGAACGAGGCGGGCCACCCTGGAGCGCAGACTCCGGGGTGGCCCGTTGGCGTTTCTTGAACTTTTCTTGTTCG
The DNA here is from genome assembly GCF_030733595.1 of Halomonas sp. MMSF_3323. NCBI lineage: Bacteria > Pseudomonadati > Pseudomonadota > Gammaproteobacteria > Oceanospirillales > Halomonadaceae > Halomonas > Halomonas sp. MMSF_3323. Next base: position 55,552 of record NZ_JASHIT010000002.1, read on the forward strand.
TCGCTGGGTGCCCGCCATGGCGGGCCCGTGCCGAGCACTCGATGCTCGGCACCTTCCGCCTCCGCCCTGCTTACTTGGCCTTGGCGTCCTTGCCGGCGGGCTTGGCGGTCTTCTTCGCTGCCTTTTCGGCGGCCTTTTCCACGCTCTTGCCGGGCGCCTGGAAGTGCTCCCTCACCAGGCCCAGCAGTCCCTGGGTCGAGGCGTCGAAGTCCTGGCTGCGCTCGTCGATCTTCTCGCTGATCTCGCCGGCGATGCGCTTGCCCAGCTGGACACCCCACTGGTCGAAGGAGTTGATGTTCCAGATCACCCCCTGAACGAACACCTTGTGCTCGTAGAGCGCGATCAACGCGCCCAGGTTGCGCGGTGTCAGTTCGTCGAGCAGCAGCACGCTGGAGGGGCGGTTGCCGGGGCAGCTGTAGGGGTCCAGGTCACCGCCCTTGCTGCTGCCTTCCATAAAGGCGTTGGCCTGGGCCAGCATGTTGGTGAGCAGGGCGAAGTGGTGGTCCTCGACGCCGGGCTCGGGCTTCAGCGAGGCGATGAAGTCGATGGGCACGTAGCGGGTGCCCTGGTGCAACAGCTGGAAGAAGGCGTGCTGGCCGTTGGAGCCGGTCTGCCCCCACACGATGGGGCCGGTCTTGTAGTCCACCGGGCGACCGAAGATATCGACCGACTTGCCATTGGACTCCATGTCGAGCTGCTGCAGGAAGGCCGGCAGCTGATGCAGGGCCTGGTCGTAGGGCACGATGGCCTGGGTCTCGGCACCGACGAAGTTGATGTACCAGATACCGATCAGCGCCATCAGCACCGGCATGTTCTCGCCGAGCGGGGCGTTCTGGAAGTGCTGGTCCATCTCGTAGGCGCCTTCGAGCATCTCGATGAAGCCTTCATAGCCGATCGCCAGGGCGATGGGCAGGCCGATCGAGGACCACATCGAATAGCGACCGCCGACCCAGGCCCAGAATTCGAACACGTTCTCCTCGCGGATGCCGAACTCCATGGCGGCCTTGCGGTTGGTCGAGGCGGCGATGAAGTGAGCGCCGATGTCGGCGTCATCGCCGGCGTTCTCGACAAACCAGCGCCGTGCGGTGCGGGCGTTGAGCAGCGTCTCCTGGGTGGAAAAGGTCTTGGTCGAGACGATAAACAGGGTGGTGGCCGGGTCGAGGCGGCTCAGCACCTTCTGGATATGCGCGCCGTCCACGTTGGAGACGAAGTGGAAGTTCAGGTCCGCCTGGCGGTACTTGAGCAGGGCGCGGCTGGCCATGTTGGGGCCGAGGTCGGAGCCGCCGATGCCGATGTTGACCACGTCGCGAATACGCTCGCCGCTGTAGCCCTTCCAGTTGCCACTGCGGACCTCTTCGGAGAAGCGCTTGATCTGCTCGCGGGTGGCGTGGATCTCCGGCATCACGTCCTTGCCATCGGCGATGACCGGGCTGTCACCCAGATTGCGCAGCGCCGTGTGCAGCACCGGCCGGTCCTCGGTGACGTTGATGATGTCGCCGGAGAACATTTGGGCGCGACGCTGGACCAGTGCCGAGTGTTCGGCCAGCTCGACCAGCTTCTCCAGCACCGCGTCGGAGATCTGGTGTTTGGAGTAGTCCAGAAAAAGCCCGCCCACGCGCAGACTCATCTTGTCGAACCGCTTCGGATCCTTGGCAAAGTAGTCGCGAATCCGGTCGTCGGCGGTCTCGTCGCGAAGCTTCAACAGCGACTGCCAGGTCACGCTTCGGGTCAGCTGGAACACGGGAGAATCCTCGATATTGGTCAGTTGTTATCGCTGCGAGAGGAAATCCAGGCGTTGGCATCCGGGATCTGCATCTCGTAGTCCTGGCCGAGCCAGGGCGAGCTCATCATGAAGTCGGCGCTGGAGGGGTTGCAGGCCACCGGCACATTCCACAGGGCGGCCAGGCGCAGCAGCGCCTTGACGTCAGGGTCGTGGGGCTGGGGGGCGAAGGGGTCCCAGAAGAAGATCAGCAGGTCGAGTCGTTGCTCGGTGATGCGAGCACCGATCTGCTGGTCGCCTCCCAGCGGACCGCTCATCAGGCCTTCCACCTCCAGCCCCAGGGTGCGGCTGAGCCGCGCGGCGGTGGTGCCGGTGCCGAGCAGCTGGTGAGCGATCAGGGTGTCCTTCCAGCGGGAGGCCCACTCCATCAGTTCCTGCTTCTTGCCGTCGTGGGCGACCAGGGCGATGCGCTTGCGAGCCGGCAGAATGCGGCTGACTTCCTTGACGGGTTGGGGCATGGGGCCTCCGGGATAAAGGCGTGGTGAATGGTGTCACCGGGATGAGGGATACCTTAGAGCGTTGAAGGTAATATTACTACGGCTTGGCGATGCGACTAAGGTCTAGCGCTGGCCTTCATAGAGAAGGCGCGGGCAGTAAGTTGTCGAAATTTCGTGCTTATTAGAGTGTCCTTCATCAATGTTTTTGGAGAAATGTTGTAAGTTTAACAAAATAGTGCTTGAGTCCCGGCGCTGTCTGTACCACATTGGTGCCCACTGACGACGTCCTTGCGGGGGATTTGCATCTTTAGTGAATCCGCCTACCGTCGACTCACCAGCTTTCACGCAAGAACGCTTTCGCCGCTCAGGGGGATATTCGCTATGACGCTCAAGGTTGCCATCAACGGTTTCGGACGTATCGGTCGCAACGTGCTGCGCGCACTGTACGAGAACGGTTACCGGGACCGGATTGAGGTCGTTGCCATCAACGATCTCGGTGATCCTTCGCTCAACGCCCACCTGCTGCGCCATGACACCGCTCACGGTCACTTTCCCTTCAAGGTAGAACATGACGAGGAGAGTCTGAGCGTCGATGGCGACCGTATCGCTATTCTGTCCGAGCGTGACCCGGCCAGCCTGCCCTGGGCGAAGCTCGGCGTGGACATCGTGATGGAGTGCACGGGCCTGTTCACCACGCGCGCCGACGCCGGCAAGCACGTCGAGGCCGGTGCCGCCAAGGTGCTGGTCTCCGCGCCTAGCCCCGACGGCGACGCCACCATCGTGTTCGGCGTCAACGACGGCGTGCTCAAGGCCAGCGATACCATCGTCTCCAACGGCTCCTGCACCACCAACTGCCTGGCGCCGGTGGCCAAGGCGCTCAACGACGCCGTCGGTATCGAGAATGGCCTGATGACCACGGTCCATGCCTACACCAACGACCAGAACCTGTCTGACGTGTACCACAAGGACCCGTACCGCGCGCGTAGCGCCACCCACTCCATGATCCCGACCAAGACCGGCGCTGCCGCTGCCGTGGGCAAGGTGCTGCCGGAGCTCAACGGCAAGCTGGATGGCCTGGCCGTGCGCGTGCCGGTGATCAACGTCTCGCTGGTGGATCTGGTGTTCAACGCCTCGCGCGACACCACCAAGGAAGAGATCAACGAGATCGTGGCCAAGGCGGCGGAGAATTCTCCGGTGCTCAACGTCAACGCCCAGCCGCTGGTGTCCATCGACTTCAACCACGATCCGGCCTCCTCGACCTTCGACGCCAACCACACCCGCGTCAACGGTCGCCTGGTCAAGGTCATGGCCTGGTACGACAACGAGTGGGGCTTCTCCAACCGTATGCTGGATACCGCCCTGGCCATGCAGGCCGCCAAGTAAGCCAATAGCCCCCGCCCGCTGCCATCGGCGGGCTTGGTGTGGCACTCTGATGGTCGGGGCGATTCGCCGCCCTCATCATTGGTACAGACGCCGAAGCAGTCACTGTTTCGGCGTCTTTGCGCGCAAGGAATGCCATGCTGCCCGAATACTCCTGGCTCGCCTGGGGCCTGATCATCCTCTCCACCTACCTGACCGGCATCTCCAAGGGCGGCTTCGCCGGGGGCTTCGGTACCCTGTCGGTGCCGCTGATGGCGCTTGCGATAGATCCTATCGCCGCCGCTGGCCTGTTATTGCCCTTGCTGCTGGTGATGGACGTTCTGGCGGTCAAGGCCTGGTGGGGGCACCAGGACATGGCCGAGGTGAAGCGATTGATCCCCGGCATGGCGATCGGCGTGGTGGTGGCTACCCTGGTGGCGGGCAGCCTCGACGAGGACCACGTCAGGCTGCTGCTGGGGGTGATCTCGCTGTTGTTTGTCGCCTACATGATCGTGAAGCCGGCGGCCTCCAGGCCGATCGCCTCTTTCTGGGCCTGGCCCGCGGGCATCGCCACCGGTATCACCAGCTTTATCGCCCACGCCGGCGCCCCGCCGATGAACCTCTACCTGGTGCCCAGGCGCCTGCCCAAGACCACCTTCATCGCCACCACCACATTGGTGTTCGCCGCGGTCAATACCATGAAGCTGCCGCCTTACCTGTGGCTTGGCGAGATCAACCTGACCAGTATCTGGGCGTCGCTGGCGCTGGTGCCGGTGGCCTGGTTCGGCATCAGGTCTGGCCTGTGGCTGCAGCACCGGGTCAACGAGCGGTTGTTCTACCGGCTGGTGATACTGGCCATGGCGGTGGTCGGGGTACAGTTGATCATCAAGGCACTAGCCTAGCGACGGGCTGTAGCGGGCTCACGCCGACATGAAGTCGTTCCAGCGCCGCACCAGGTAGTTGTGCTCGTCCATCACCGTGTTCCACACCGCGATGCGGCTCATGCGCGTCATGTAGTCGCCGCCGTCGCGTACCTCACCCTTGTGGATCATGCCGCAGGGGCCTGACGGTCCGGCGAGTTCCTCCGCGGCGGGCTTGCCGGCGTACCAGTAGTCCCATTCCGCCGCAGACAGGTGAGGGCGGGTCAATTCAGGGGTCGAGATGTAGTAGCCCTGTCGTGCCATGACGGCGCCGGGCCAGCCCGAGATCCACCAGTTGAGATACTCATAGGCGGCGTCCAGGCTGCGGCCTTCGATGCTGCGTGACAGCGACATGCCGCCGTACCAGGCGCGATAGCCTTCCCTGGGTGCCGCCATGCGCACCTTGAGCTGGCGCTGCTTGAGGTCGGTCATCGCCGGTGACCACAGGCTCTCGATGCCGACGCGACCGCGCAGCATGTCCGAAGAGGCCTGGTCCTGGTTGCTCCAGAAGGTGCGGAAGTGCTGAGCCCGCTTGAGCTCGATCAGGCAATCGATCAGGCAGTCGATCTCGGCGACGCTCAGGTTGCCCAGGTCCTCGAACTGCACCAGGCCAGCGGCCTTGGCGGCCAGGGCCGCGTCGATGGCGCCGATGGCGCTGTCGTTCTGCAGGCTGACCATGCCGCGCCAGCGCGGGTCCAAAAGCCAGCCCCAGCTTTCCTGCTCGCTGTCGAGGCCGTGGGGCAGCATGTCCAGGCGGTATCCGAAGCTGTCCACGTTGTGGCTGACCGGCAGCATGGTGATGCGCTCGCTGGGACGGGCGCCACAGCTGCCGTCGGCCTGGATATAGAGCCGGTCGACCGGATTACCGCCGGCACCGAGCGGCGCGTGGGGCGTCAGTCGGCCGGTCTTCGGCAAGTCGTTGATCGCATCCCAATGGTGGATGCGTGAAAGCTCGATGGGCTGGATGGCCCCGGCCGGCCACACGAAATCGACGTTGTGAAACCACTGGTCGTAGATGTCGAAGCTGTCCGGTGCCAGCACTCCCGCACGCTGTGCCGCCACCCCGTCCATGACGGTGAATTCCAGGCGCAGGCCCAGGTCCTCGCGAGCGCGCTGGCGAATGCTCTCCAGCAGTGTCACCGAGGTGCCCAGTACCCGCAGGGTGACCGGACTGCGCTGGACAAAGGGGGCGCTGGGCTTGGCGGTGTCAGGCATGCAGGATCCTTGGGCTGGGATGGTCGCTGACCTTGTCCATGAAGGTCGCAAGCGATTGTGTCACGCGCTCGGCGTCGATGTCCCGAGTGATGAAGATCAGCTCCGAGCGGCGGTCGTCCGAAGGCCAGGCCTCCACGTGCTCCGGCGGGTGGATGGTGTGCTGGACACCGTGGAGTACCACCGGTCGATCGTCGCCCTGGACGTGGAGCACGCCCTTGACCCTGAGGATATCGCTGCCATGGCGGTTGAGCAGCATCGACAGCCAGATGCCGAGGCAGGTCCAGTCGACCTCGCCCTCGAGGCCGAGGCGGAAGGAGCGAATATCGCCGAGATGCTCCGGATCATGCTGAGGTGGCTTGCGCCAGGGGCCGAGCCAGGATTTCACCTGGCCGGGGGTGAAACGCTGCAGGTGCGGTCCGCTGGCGAACAGTTCATCACTGGGCTGACGTAGCGCCTCGGCGCCCAACCGCTGGGCCGCCGGGTTGATCGTATCCAGCATGGCCTCGAGCCCTGCCAGGGTGTCTTCCTCGACCAGGTCAGCCTTGCTGATCACCAGCTTGTCGGCCACCGCCACCTGGGCCTCCCAGACGGGGTGCTGGGCGCGACTGTCGACGGCGTTGAGCGCGTCGACCAGGGTCAGGTTGGTGCCGGGGCGCAGGTGGTGGCGCAGTACCGGGTCGGCGGTGATGGTCGAGGCAATCGGGCCCGGATCGGCGAGCCCGGTGGTTTCCAGCACGATCCGCTTGAACGCCGGGATCTCGCCGTCCTGGCGTCGGGACAGCAGGCGTCTGAGCGCCTCTGACAGTTCGCCGCGGATGGTGCAGCAGACGCAGCCGCTGGACAGCAGCACCGCATCCTCGGCGATCTCGCCGAGCAGGCGGTCGTCGAGACCGACATCGCCGAACTCGTTGATCAGTACCGCACTGTCGCCGAAGGCTTCGCTGGCCAGCACCGACTTGAGCAGGGTGGTCTTGCCGGCGCCCAGAAAGCCCGAGATCACGTGCACCGGCACCAGCGGTGTCGTCTCGTTCATGGTGGTGTCCTCGTCGTGGTGGTCTGGGGTCATTGCAGCGAGGCCAGGAAGGCGGGATCGAGCGGGTCGAGTTCATGACCGCCCATGCGTTCTGCCTGCAGCCATACGCCGCCCAGATCCTGCACGATCTCGCGCTTGCCGGTGGCGGTGGCGAGCACGAAGCTCGCTGCCTGGAAGTCCTCGATGGTGATCCGGCGGGGGCTCAGCACGCGATTGATCAGGGTGACCCGGTAGGCGCGGGCGCGCCTGCGCGCGAAGTGGGCCTGCTCGGGGTCCTCGATGTTGGTGCTCCAGTGGCTTTCGCCGCCGAGTGCGCCGCACAGTCCGCACATGCCAACCTCCGATGGCGCCGTCGGCGCCGAATGAATGTGAGTTACGCCGTCAGCGCCGAGCTGGCGCCAAGGGCCACCCGCAGCAGCGCTTCGTCCTCGCCGCAGGGGCCGCTCAGCTGCAGGCTGGTGTGCTGGCGGTCGTCGTCGCGCCCGCTGGGCAGCGCCACCGCCGGCGAGTCGAGCAGGCTCGCCACCATGCTCAGGCGCAGCGTCGCCAGATTGACCTCGGCGAAGTGCTCGGGGTCGGCTTCCAGCGGCGCGAGCAAGGGCGCCACATGCGCCACCGTGGGCGTCAGCAGGGTCGCGCCCGCGAGCTCCTCGCGCAGCCGCGTCTTGAGCGCCTGACGCAGGCGATACAGGCTGACCACGCTGTCCGGGGGCATCTGGCGGGCGGCCTCCAGGCGCTTGCGTACCCTGGGGTCCATGGCCTCGGCATCGGGGCCTTCCAGCAGGGCGCGGTACTCGGTGTAGGCCTCCGCCGCGCCCAGCCAGCCGTGGCGGGTGATGGCCTCCAGGGTGTCGGCGACGCTCGCCACGCGGCGACGGACGATGTGGAAGCCGGCGGCCTCGAGACGGCTGGCGCAGGCCACCAGATTGTCGCCCACGGCGCGGGATACCCTCGGGTCGTCGAGGCATCTTGCATCGAGCACGATCACCGACTGTTCGGGCACGGCGGCGGCACGAACCAGCGGCGCGCTGCCGCGCATCGTGTCGTCGATGGCCAGGCAGTCCTCGAGGGTGCTGGCGATGACGCCGATGGTGTCCAGGCTGTCGGCCAGCGGTGTCACTCCCAGGCGCGAGTGGCGGGCCTGGGAGGGACGATAGGACACCAGCCCATTGAAGGCCGCGGGGACGCGCAGCGAGCCGGCGGTGTCGGTGCCGATGGCGGCCGGCACGATGCCTTGGGCGACCGCCACCGCGGAGCCGGAGCTGGACCCGCCGGGGGCCCTGGGCTCGTTCTCGTTTCTGCTTTCGTGCTCGCGCTCGCGCTCGCTCGAGGTGGGGGGAGGGGTATGGTGCGGCGTACCGTAGTGGGGGTTGAGGCCAAGCCCCGAGTAGGCGATCTCGGTGAGGTTGGTCTTGCCGATGCAGACCATGCCCGCGCCGGCTGTGTGGCGTACCGCCTCGGCGTCGCGCTCGGCCGGCGTCTTGCCCAGCACCTTGCCGCCGGCGGTGGTGGCGGTGCCGGCGATGTCGAACAGATCCTTCCAGGCCAGCGGCACGCCGTCCAGCGGCCCGCGCAGGGTGCCCGAGCGCTGACGCTGGGCACAGGCCTCGGCCTCTACCAGGGCGCGTTGTTCGGTCAGCGAGATAAAGACGCCGTCACTGTCGGCGGCCCGGGTCAGGCATTGGCGGGTCAACGCGACCGGATCGAGTTCGCCGCGTCGGATGGCCTCGCCGATGGCCAGGGCGGTGAAGGGTTGTGCAGGCATGCACGTCTCCTGTAGCGGGTGGTGGGCGCCGCCGCGGGCGGCGCCAGACGACGACTCAGCGATCCTCGCGCTTGAGCGCGGAGTCGGGGATGTCACCGGTTTCCAGGCGTTCGAAGCGTCCCTGCTCGGTGTAGACCCAGTTGCGGCCCACCGAGGTGGCGAGGAATCGGTCGTCGTAGCCGGAGGTGATCTCCTCCTGAGGATAGCGCCGCAGCACCCAGGCTTTCATCAGTACGATATAGACCACCAGGGCCGAGCCGAAGCCTACCGCGTAGGCGTACTCGAGGAAGATCAGCGCCAGGCCGCCGCCGATGATCCAGGCGATGAGGCCGGCGGGGTTGAAGCCGCCGCTGAAGCGGAACTGGCCGTTGGGATCGTACAGCGCCGGAACGTTGAGGCGGCGCCTGCGCAGCAGATAGTAGTCGGCCACCATGATGCCACCCACCGCCGACAGCACGGCGCCGTAGTAGCTGAGGAAGGTGAACAGGTTGTTGAGGATCAGCCAGGGCATCGAGGCGGTGCCGATGATGCCGGCGATGACCAGGGCGACCGGGTAGCTGACCCTTGGCGCGCCGGCGTTGACGAAGGTCAGCGCCGCCGGGATCAGGTTGGCCGCGTTGTTGGTCGACCACTGGGCCAGGATCACCATCGCCAGCAGTGCGATCAGGGTAAGGCCGCCGCCCTGTCCCTGGATGACGGTGACCGGATTCCAGTCACCGGCGGCGATGAAGGACACGCCGCCGATCAGCGCGATCCAGGCCTGGGTGGCCGGCAGCGCCAGAAACTGGGCGACGAAGACGTTCTTGTTGCGCTGAAAGAAACTGCGCTCGCCACCTTTTGTCTTGAGGAAGCGGGTCAGGTTGGGGATATCCACCGCCAGCGCCGACCAGAACGCCATGTTGGCGAAGAACAGGCCGAGCGCGGCCACATTCTGGTCGCCGACGAAGGTCCAGATATTGATGCCCTGGGTCTCGGCGAGCACGTCGAGGGTGAAGTACATCCACACCGAGATGGCCACGATGCAGGGGGCGGCGATCGACGCCAGCAGCTCCACCGCGCGGATGCCCAGGGCGGTGTTGACGATCTGGACCACGGCAAACAGCACATACCACAGGATCCAGTTGTCCAGGCCCCACAGGTACTCGACGATGCCGTTCAGGGCCAGCGCACCCAGGTAGGTCTGCACGCCGAACCAGATGGCCGCCACCACCCCGCGGGATACCGCCGGCAGGTGGGTGCCCTTGAGGCCGAAGGGCGCGCGCAGGTAGACCGCGAACGACAGTCCATGTTCGGTACCGATGTCGGCGGTCAGGCTCATCACCACGCCGAGTACCAGATTGGCCAGAAAGATGATGGCGACGACCTGTATCAGCGGGAGTCCGGCGACCCCGCCGGCACCCAGTTGGAAGGTGGCGATGATCACCGCCATGCCGATCCACAGCCAGATGAAACCGAAAAAGCCGATGGTGCGTTGATTCAGCCAGACCGGCAGGATCGCCGCTTCCAGCAGGTGGTCGCCGCTGTTGCGGGCTGCCGCCGAAGTGGCGGGGGTGGGGGCGTCTTGTGGTGTAGCCACGGGAGCGCTCCTTGAATGTCGTTGGTTGTTGTTGGAGGCGATAGCGACGTCGGACGAAGAGAACTCTCCGTTTCGCATAAATGCAGTATGGATACAAAAATCATTTTTTGGCAAGGGCCGTCCTGCGCCTTAAGCCGCATAGGGGCCGAGGACAATCTGTAATAGGCTGTTTTCCGGTAAAAAGGCTTTTTTGTGTTCGTGCAGACGGGCATGGATCTTGTGAAGTTGGCAACAAACGTCATTTCCGAGTGGCTCGAAAGGGTCCTGAAGAGGTGTCAAGATGGGCGCTTGTTGTCGGGCCGCCGGGCCTGTGATCGTGGCCGCCGGAAGTCGGCGGCCCACTCATACAAGAGGTTCGGTGCGTGGACGTCATGGAGGAACAGGTTCTGAGTACGCCAGCAAGGTCGATCAGGCAGGAGGGCAGTCGCGCCCCACGCTACGCGATGATCCAGGACTCGCTGCGGGACGCCATCGAGTCCGGGCGGGTGCCGCCCAATCAGGTATTGCTGGAAGGGCCTATCGCGCGGTTGTTCGGCACCAGCCGTGGGCCGGTGCGCAAGGCACTGGAGCTTTTGCATCAGCAGGGTCTGATCAGCCGCTTTGAAGGGCGCGGCTTTCTGGCGACGCCTGACCCCGAGGCGGTGGAGCCGGCGCGGGAGGCGCTGACCCCTGAGCGTCTTGGCCTCGGCGCCGATGAGGCGCCGGTGGTGGATGCCCGCCCGGCGGCCGAGCGCATCCACGCCGAGGTCGAGGAGGCGGTGGCCACCTGCCTGGCGTTTGGTCACTTCCGCATCGTCGAGACCAGCCTGAGCGACTACTACGGCGTCAGTCGCACCGTGGCGCGGGAAGTGCTGGGACGGCTGCGCAGCCAACGGCTGGTCGAGAAGGATCGCCACTCCCATTGGCTGGCAGGTCCCTTGACCGCCCAGGCGGTGGCCGAGGACTACGAGATTCGAGTGCTGCTGGAGCCGGCGGCGCTCAAGGCCTCCGGCCCGCTGATCGAGCGCGAGGAGCTCGAGGTAATGCGCGACCGGGTGCAGCGACTGATCGATCACCCCGAGCAGCAGTCTGCCGCGACCATCGCTCGACTGGAACGTGACCTGCACCAGGGTTGCCTGCGCCACTACCGCAATCGCAAGGCCGGCGAGATGATCGCCCAGAGCCAGTTGCCGGTCATCGTCAATCGCATGTTCTTCCAGACGCTGGGGGTTCCTCGGGACGAGCCCCTGTTGATGGAGCACAAGCTGGTGATCGATCACCTGCTGTTTGGCGCCTTCGACGCCGCCGCCTCGAGTCTGCAGTCCCACCTCCAGGCGGCTGCCGAGCGCACCCGCCGTCGGCTCAAGGTGCTGTCGGTGTTCCCCGAACCCGACCTTCCCCCCTACCTCCAGCGTATCGTCTGACGCCAGCGCAGGGCGCAGGGCGGGCGTCGGCGCCGCCTTGCGCTCCGTCCTCCGCATGTTCCTTTCTTTCCGGTCTCTTGCCTTTTGCGGCCTTTCCTCAAGTCTTGCGGTCGGCCTGCACCAGGCCGGCGCGCTGTTGTTGCCTGGCTTTTGGCTTTTGGCGCGCCCTTTGTCGCCGCGTTCCTTGTTCCATTTGTCACCTCTGCCGATGCCCTGGCCACTGCGTGCTGTCCTGTCCTGTCACCCCCCCCCCTGGTCTAGAAGTAAAAAAAGTCAGTTGGATACCGTGCCCATAAAAAATGACGTTTTATTCGATCGGCATTTTTGGGGCTCGTCTGTTCTCACCCATTGGTCGAAGAAGGTTTGCACTTTTGGCTGTTACTGAAAGCCTGAATGGTCGGCCTTGTATCGCCAGCCTTGCCTGTAACCGGGCCTGAGTCGCAGGTTTTGGTCATTGGCGAGCGTCGTGACGCGCTGCTCTACGCCTGAAATCTCCGTCTTGACAAAAATGACCTTTGTATCCAGTCTTCAATTGATGGCGGTCGACACAACCGCTGACGCCGCAGGACCGATGGCACGTCGGTAGTCCAGCAAGTGCACGACCGACACCAGGGCCAGTGGCGGCACCGCAAGCCCCAACAAGACCAAGCAACAAGACGAGGTGTTCAAGATGGCGAAGAAAGAGATTCTCTGTGCATTTGGTGTCGACGTGGACGCCGTGGCCGGCTGGCTCGGTTCCTACGGTGGCGAGGACTCCCCCGACGATATCTCCCGCGGCCTGTTCGCCGGCGAGGTCGGTGCACCGCGCCTGCTCAAGCTGTTCGAGCGCTACAACCTGAAGACCACCTGGTTCATTCCTGGCCACAGCATCGAGACCTTTCCCGAGCAGATGAAGGCGGTGGTCGACGCCGGTCACGAGGTCGGGGTCCACGGCTACAGCCACGAGAACCCCATCGCCATGACCCGCGAGCAGGAACGCGACGTGCTCGACTACAACATCGAGCTGGTGACCCAGCTGTCGGGCAAGCGGCCGACCGGCTATGTGGCGCCCTGGTGGGAATTCAGCCCGGTGACCAACGAGCTGCTGCTCGAGCGTGGCATCAAGTACGACCACAGCCTGATGCACAACGACTTCCACCCCTACTATGTGCGCGTTGGTGACTCCTGGACCAAGATCGACTACTCCAAGCCGGCCAAGGAGTGGATGAAGCCGCTGGTGCGTGGCGAAGAGACCGACCTGATCGAGATCCCGGCCAACTGGTACCTCGACGACCTGCCGCCGATGATGTTCATCAAGAAGTCCCCCAACAGTCATGGCTTCGTCAGCCCGCGCCAGCTGGGCGAGATGTGGCAGGACCAGTTCGACTGGGTCTACCGCGAGAACGACTACGCGGTGTTCACCATGACCATCCACCCCGACGTCTCCGGCCGTCCTCAGGTGCTGATGATGCTCGAGCGACTGATCGAGCATATGCAGAGCCACGAAGGCGTGCGTTTCTGCACCTTCGACGAGATCGCCGACGATTTCGCCAGCCGCCATCCACGCGGCTGAACGCGCCATCGCGCCTCCCCTGACAACCACACCACAACGATAACGAAAGAGGGTGACGTCAATGACCGAGCCAACCCAAACCGCGCCCTCCGGGGCCCGTCCCGACGCGGACGAGCCCTGGAACGCTGTCATCACCAAGAAACAGATCGGCTATGCTTCGCTGGTCTGCTTTATCGCCTGGGTGGCGTCGGTCTACGACTACACCCTGTTCGGCACCCTGCTACCGGTCATCGCCGAGGACTTCGGCTGGACGACCGCCAAGGCCACCGCCATCAACACCTGGGCCACCATCGGGGTGTTCCTGGTATCGCTGGTGGTCGGCACCATGCTCGATCGCTTTGGCCGTAAGAAGACCCTGATCCTGCTGGTGATCGGCGGCGCCGTCAGTTCCGGCCTGTCCGGTATCGCCATCGGCGCCGCTTCCATGGTGATCATTCGCGCCTTCTCCGGCTTTGCGGTCTCCGAAGAGGTGGTCAACGCCGTCTATCTCAACGAGATCTACAAGAAGGCCAAGGGTCGCGGTTTCATGTACAGCCTGGTGCAGAGCGGCTGGCCGGTCGGTGCCCTGCTGGCCGCCGGCATGACCTCGCTGCTGCTGCCGATCGTCGGCTGGCGCGGCAGCTTCTTCGTCGCCGCCTGCGCCTCGATCATCGTTATCGTGATGGCGGTCAAGCTGCCCGAGTCGCCGGTGTTCGCCGCGATCAAGGAGGTCGAGCGGCGGCGCAAGGCGGGTGACGCCGAGGGCGCGGCCCAGCTTGCCGCCGAGCACGACGTCGAGGTCAATACCGGCAGCAACCTGGGCCTCAAGGGCGTGTTTGCGCCGGAACTGCGTCGTCACACCATCTCGCTGTCGCTGGTCTGGCTGTTCAGCTGGATGGCGATCCAGGTGTTCGCGGTACTGGGCACCACCGTGCTGGTGGAGGCCAAGGGCGTCAGCTTCGAAAGCTCGCTGTACGTGCTGATCCTGGCTAATGCCGTGGGCTTTGTCGGTTACCTCAGCCACGGCTGGGTGGGCGACCGCATCGGTCGGCGCAACACCGTGCTGATGGGCTTTCTGCTCGGTGGCGTCGCCAGCATCCTGATGCTGCTGGGCCCGGCCAGCGACGGTTTCGTCTACCTGATGTACGCCGTCACCCTGTTCTTCCTGCTCGGTCCGTTCGCCGCCATCCTGTTCTACATGGGTGAATCCTTCCCGCCCCATGTACGCGGCACCGGGGCCAACGTGGCCCACGTCATGGCACCGGTGGGGGCTATCATCGGCTCCGGTCTGGTGTCGGTGCTGCTGACCGCGGGTGTCAGCATGACCTGGTCGGCGATCCTGGCGGGCTCGCTGCCGCTGGTGCTCAGTGGACTTTTGATGTTCGGCACCCGTCATGTGGACCATCGTGAACACGACACCCTCGAGGAGGCGGTGGCATGAGTGCTCTGACACGCGACGATGGTCTGGCCGGCAAGGTCGCCATCATCTCCGGTGCCGCCAGTGGCATCGGCCAGGCGCTGGCGGTCAGCTACGCCAGGGCAGGCGCCAAGGTGGTTGCCGGCTACTACCCCGGTGACCCCCATGACGTCGAGGCGACCGTCTCGGCGGTGGCCGATGCCGGCGGCGAGTGTGTGGCGGTGGCGCTGGACGTGCGCGATGGCGCCCAGTGCGACGCCCTGGCCCAGGCCGCCATTGACCGCTTCGGCAGGCTCGATATCGCGGTGGCCGGTGCCGGCATCCTGCGTCAGGCCGCGCTCGAGGATCTGACCGACGACGCCTGGAACGACATGCTGTCGGTGGACCTGACCGGCGTGATGCGGATATTTCGCAGCGCGGCGCGGGTGATGACGGGGCCTGGCGCCATGGTCGCGGTGTCGTCCATCGCCGGCGGCGTCTATGGCTGGGACGAGCACGCCCACTACGCCACCGCCAAGAGCGGGCTGATGGGCCTGGTCAGGTCGCTGGCGGTGGAGCTTGCCCCTCGGGGCATCCGCGTCAATACCTTGATCCCCGGGCTGATCGAGACCCCGCAGTCACTGGACCCGGTCAACTCCCTGGGCCCGGATGGCCTTGCCGCCGCAGGCAAGGTGATCCCCGCCGGCCGGGTCGGCCACGCCGATGAGGTCGCTCGCACGATACGCTTTCTGACCAGTGACGACGCCTCCTACGTGACCGGCCAGCAACTGATCGTGGACGGCGGCTTGACCGTGCGCTGGCCGAGCTGAGGCCAGCCGTCAAGGCGCCGGCCAAGGCGCATCCAAGCCAGCGACGCGAGGCGAGGGCGGCGGCCCTCGCCTCGTGCCCCCAGCGAGTGGAGAGAATCCCATGTCACAGAAACTTCAGGGCAAGGTTGCCCTGGTGGTGGGCGGCGCCAGCGGTATCGGCCGTGCCATCGCCAACCTGTTCCACGCCGAAGGTGCCACCGTTGCGGTGGCCGACCTCAACGCCGATGCCTGTGATCAGGTGGCCCGCGCGCTGCGCGCCCGGGTCAGCACCCATCGCGTCGATGTTTCCGACGAAGCCTCGGTGAAGGCCATGGTCGATGAGGTGATCAGCACCCACCAGGTGATCGACGTGCTGGTCAACAGCGCCGGCATCCTCGACGAGACGCCGTTTCTCGAGATGACCAGCGAGACCTTCGACCGCATGATCGGCATCAACCTGCGCGGGGTCTTCCTGGTCAGCCGCGCGGTGGCCCCGCATATGGTCGAGCGCAAGGCCGGGCGGATCATCAATGTTGCCTCGCAGCTGGCGCTCAAGGGCGGCATGGGGCTGTCCCACTACTGCGCCGCCAAGGCCGGTGTGCTGGGGCTGACCAAGTCCATGGCGCGGGAGCTGGCACCCTTCAACGTGCTGACCAATGCCATCGCGCCTGGCCCCATCCTGACCCCGATGCTCGAGGGACTGAGCCCGGAATGGATCGCCGACAAGGAGGCCGAATTGCCGCTCGGACGCTTCGGCAGGGCCGAGGAAGTGGCGCCTTCGGCGCTGATGCTGGCGGCGTCTCCGGATGGCGATCTGTACCTGGGCCAGACCCTCGGTCCCAATAGCGGCGACGTGATGTAGCGGCCAGACAGGAGTCCGTGAATGCTCACCCTGCTGCTGGTCAAGTGGCTGTCCACCGCCCTGGTAGTGATCGGCGTGTCGGTGGCGGTGGTGCGCCTGGGGCCACGCCTGGGCGGGGTGCTGGCCGGCACCCCGATCGTGCTGGGCCCCGGCTACTTCTTCATGCTGGGCGAGCAGCCCGGCGCCTTCGTTGCCGAGGCGGCGCTGGGCTCGCTGCACGCGATGTTCGCGACCCTGGCGTTCTGTCTGGCGTATGTGCTGCTGGCGGGGCGGCAGGGCGCGCTGGCGGCTGTCGCCCTGGCCGCCGTGCTATGGCTGCCGGTGGCGGCGCTGGCTGCCGTCTTGCCAGGCGGCACGGGTCTCGCGCTGGTGCTGTTCATCGCTTGCCTGGCCCTGGCGATGCGGCTGATGCGCGCGCTGGGCTTGTCGCGGGCGGCGGTGTCGGCGCCGCTAGTCTGGGCCGACCTGCTGATACGCGGCACCCTGGCCGGGGGCATCGTATGTCTGGCGACCGTGGTGCTGGCGGATATCGCCCCGGCGCTGTCCGGCGTCGCCCTGAGCTTCCCCATCGGCATGCTGACCATCGCCCTGACCCTGCACCAGCGCTACGGCGCCGAGGTCGCCCGGGCCACCCTGGCCGACACCCAGCTTGGCATGCTCAGCCTGGTGGCCTTCAGCGCCGTCCTTGCGGCAACCGCCGCGCACCTTTCCCCCGCGCTGTCCTTTGGCCTCGCCCTGGCTGCCTCGCTGGGCACCAGTAGCGCCCTGTGGGCGTGGCAAAGGCGTCTGCACAGCCCGCGTCACGCGTGAGGCCGGGGAAGGGGTGCGCGCGCCCCGCCCGGGCTCTTGTCGGGCCTTGCTCCAGGCAAGGTGCGATGAACCAAAAAAAGCCCCGCCGTAGCGGGGAAATGCCTCACGAATATCGCTACTGCGCTACTGCGGCCCAGCCGCCGCTGTCGACCGAGGCGAAGATGGCGTCGATCACCCTGAGATTGGCGATGGAATCCTCCAGCCCATAGAGCCCGACCTCCTCACCGCGCAGGGCGCGGCAGAAACGACTGACCTCCTGTTCGTACTGGTCCATGGGCGGGAAGGTTTCCGTCTTGGGGTCGCTCTGATAGAGGTCGAAGACGTTGTCGTGAACCACCCGGGTCGGGCGCTCGACCGGAGCGATAAAGGGCTCTGGCAGATCGATGGCACCTTGGCTGCCGACGATGTGCAGGTGCTGTGCGGCACTGGTGGCGGTGGAGACCATCAGGCTGGCGTGGCGCCCCTCGCCGTAGTCGAGCAGCACGCTGGCGACGACGTCCACGCCATGTTCCGGGTCGCGGCTGGCGTGGGCCATCACCCGCCGGGGTTCGCAGCCGAAGGCGAAGCGAGTCGCCATGGCCGCGTAGCAGCCGACATCATAGAGCGCGCCACCGCCGAACTCCGGGCGCATGCGGTAGTTGCCGGGGTCGTCGAGACCGAAGGTGAGCATGGCCTGGACCATGCGGATGTCGCCGTAGTCGCCGGCCTCGATGCGCTCCTTTACCGCCAGCCAGCGCGGCTGGTGGCGCACCATGAAGGCCTCGCAGAACAGCAGTCCCGGCGGTACTCTGAGGCTCGCCGCCTGTGCGGCGGTAAGCGCCAGGGGTTTTTCGCACAGCACGTGCTTGCCCTTGTCCAGCGCCTTCTGGGCCAGCTCGATATGCAGATGGTTGGGCAGCGGGATGTAGACCGCCTCCACCTCCGGGTCGTCGAGCACCGCTTCGTAGCTTGCGTAGGCGCGCGGAATATCCATCTCGTCGGCGAACGCCTGGGCCGATTCCTGGTTGCGTGAGCCCACCGCCAGAACCTCGGCGTGGGCGCTCGCCCGCATCGCCGGTATCAGCTTGATGCGCGCAATATTGGCGGTGGAGAGTATGCCCCAGCGTACCGGTGCGTCGATCATGGTCGGGTTCCTTGCGGTCAGGGTGTGAGTTGTGCGGATGAGCGCTGCTGGGGGGCGGGCACCGATACCCAGCGACGCTCCTGGCAGGAGACGTCGATGGCGGTGAGGATATTCTGGTTGTGGCGGCCGAAGGCGAAGTCGGGGAAGCAGCCGGCAGATGAGGCGATGCCCTGGACCAGGTCGTGGACCTCGATCACCTTGACGTCGAAGTAGCCGATGCCGCCACCACCGTAGTCGAACGGAAAGAAGGCGCGGAACTGCGGCACCTGGGAGCCCGCCAGCAGGGTCTTGAAGCCACGATCCTCACGCCGGTCGGCATAGCGAAAGAGCTTGAGCTCGTTGAAGCGCTCGCCGTCCATCACCAGGGTGCCCTCGCTGCCGCTGACCTCCCAGCCGATGCCGAAGACCTTGCCGGCGGCCACCCGAGAGCTTTCGATCACGCCGCCGGCACCGTTGGCGAAACGCACCAGCGCCTGGGTCTGGTCGTCGTTCTCGACCTCACGACGCTCGGCGCCTGCGGTCGCCTTGCTGGCGTAGCCGGCGCCCTCGCCGGCTCCATCCACCACGGGCCGGGTCGCAAACAGGATCTGGCTCTGGGCGCAGACCTCCTCGATATCGCCCATCAGGAACTGGGCGACGCTGATGGTGTGGGCGCCCAGGTCGCCCAGTGACCCGGTGCCGGCCTGCTGGCGCGAACAGCGCCAGGACCAGGGCAGCTCGGGATCGTTGAAGAAACCCTGGTCGAAGGTGCCGCGAAAGCGTATCGGTGTGCCGATGGCACCCTCGTCGATCAGCCGCCTGGCGAGCAGGGCCGCCGGCGTCTTGATGTTGTTGAAGGCGACCATGGTCTTGACCCCGCGGGCGCGGGCCGCCTCGGCCATCTTCGCCGCCTGGTCATCGTTCATGGCCAGGGGCTTTTCGCAGTAGACGTGCTTGCCATGGTCGATGGCGGCCATCGCCATGTCGAAGTGCAGGGCGTTGGGCGAGGTGATGTCCACCACCTCCACCTGTGGGTCGGCGACCAGCTCCCGCCAGTCGCCGTAGGCGCGCTCGACGTCCAGTCGTTCGGCGGCGGCCCTGGCGGCCTGATCGCCCTGGTCGGCGATGGCGACCAGGCGAGGACGCAGCGGCAGATCATGGTAAAGGGTGCGGGCACGGCGATAGGCATCGGCGTGGGCCTGACCCATGAAGCCGCTACCGATCAGGCCAATGTTGAGCGCCTTGGACATTCGCTTGTCTCCGCTGGTGGGCCACGTCGGTCACGTCGGCCGGGGATGGTGAGGCTGGTCGAGCCGGGCGATCACCGGCGTAGCCTAGTTGGCGTTGGGCAGCTCATAGTCGGGCTTTTCGCTGGGCATGCAGGCGCGCAGCAGTTCCACCGAGCGCACCACGCCCTCCCGGCGCGACAGGTTGATATCCTCGTGCTCGATGCTCAGCACGCCGTCCTGGTAGCCCCCGGCCTGCAGCCAGTAGCAGAAGTCCTTCCACCACTCGAGTTTCTGGCCGTAGCCGAGGGTCACGTAGGACCAGCCGCGATCACGGAAATCGCCCATGGGCTGGTTATCCAGACGGGAGGTCAGGCCCACCGCCGCCGGGTTGAGCGCGGTGTCCTTGGCGTGGACATGGTAGATGTGGCGGGCGTAGCGCTGGACCACCTCGATGGGATCGGCGCCCATCCACAGAAGGTGGCTGGGATCGAAGTTGAGGCCGACGATGTCGCCGATCTCGCCATGCAGGCGCAGGAAGCCCGGCAGGTTGTAGACCAGCTGGTTGCCATGCATCTCCAGGCATAGTTCACGAATCCCTTCGCCGCGGGCGTGGTCGGCCAGCTTGCGCCAGTAGGGCAGCGCGACCTCGTTCCACTGGTAGTCGAGCATCTGGGCGGTTTCCGGTGGCCAGGCGGCGGTCACCCAGTTGGGGAAACGGTCATCCGGGCCACCGCCAGGCAGACCCGACATCAGATTGACCCGGGGCACCTCGAAGTGACGGGACAGCGCGATGGCTTGCTCGACCACCCTGTGCTGGCGCTCGCCATCGGTGGGGTGCAGCGAGTTGCCGTTGGCGTTGAAGGCGGAAATCGTGACGCCATGGTGGGCGAGCCTGGCCTTGAGGTCCTGGCGTGCGGCTTCGCTGTCGAGCAGTGCTGCGGCGTCGAGGTGGGGCGAGTCCGACCAGTTGCCGATGGAAAATTCCACGCACTCGATGCCCTGTTCGGCGCAGAAGGCGAGCAGGTCGTCCAGTGACATATTGGCCAGGCTGTCGGTGACGAGGCCGATTTTCATGTGATGCTCCTGTCAAGCGAACCCGCCCATGAAGGGCGGGCGAGGTGTGGATGATCAGTACCGACAAGGCCTGCTCGGTGAGTCGCCGGCCTTGCCATGGTGGCGGATGGCCATTGGGTGAGGTGGCCGCTTAGCGATAGCCCTGCTGAGTCAGCTCGATGACCTGTTCGGCGTTTTCCTGGGTGATGAAGTTTGGCCCGGTCTGGATATTGTTGGTGGGCTTGAGGCCGTAGCGGTTGTACAGCGCCAGCGAGATGATCGGCAGGTAGCCCTGAAGGTACTGCTGCTGATCCATGG
This sequence comes from Halomonas sp. MMSF_3323, assembly GCF_030733595.1. Classification (NCBI taxonomy): domain Bacteria; kingdom Pseudomonadati; phylum Pseudomonadota; class Gammaproteobacteria; order Oceanospirillales; family Halomonadaceae; genus Halomonas; species Halomonas sp. MMSF_3323. The sequence goes on from NZ_JASHIT010000002.1 coordinate 76,150, forward strand.
CGAACAGCATCTCGCCATCACGAACCGCTTCCAGTGTCTCTGCGGACAGGTCGAAGGTGGCGAAGGCGATCTGGCCCATGGCGCCCTGGCTACGGAATTCGTTGATCAGCGGGTCGGTGGCCAGCGATCCCAGGCTCAGCACGCCGTCGGTGTCCGGGCTCGAGTTGAGGTGGGCGAGCACGGCATTGGTGATGGCGGTGGGATCCTGGGTGGTGGAGATCTGTTCGGCACTGCCGTCGAAGGCGTCGGTAAAGCCCTTGCAGCGGGCGTCAAGCTGCGACTGGCCGGGGGCGAAGTTGATACAGATGGGGCTCTCGACGCCGGCTTCCTTCATGCGCTCACCGGCCATCTTGCCCGCGCGGTACTCGCTCTGACCGACATAGTTGAGTGCGCCGATCTCACCGGCGATCTCTTCGCCGGTGTTGAGCACCACCACCGGGATACCGGCGGCGATGGCCTCGCGCACCGGCTCGGCGAAGGCGCTGGCATCGGGCATGGTCAGCGCCAGGCCATCGGGTTGGGTGGCAATCGCCTGCTCGATCATCCTCAGCATCTGGGAGGTGTCGTACTGGGCCGGAGAGTTGTAGAGAAGCTCCACTCCCATCTCCTCGGCGGCATCCTCGAAACCGCGCTTGAGGACGTTGCCGAAGGGGTCCGCCGCGACGATATGGGTGATCGCCACGAACTTCAGCGGGTCGGCGTCCTGGGCAACGGCCGCCTGGCTCGCCGACAGCGCCATGGCGCCAGCGACCAGGGCGCCGGTGATGGCCCTGGAGAACGGGATGGGGCGCTTGACCCCGGTGTGTGTTGCGCTGGTCTTGTCGGTGCTCTTGCTCATGGCTGTACTCCGATTGTTGTTGGTGTTGCGGGTGATCGTGCTCAGGGGTGTCACGTTGATGCAGCGATTCAGGCGCGTCGGTCCTGCGCCATCCGGTCGAGTGCCCGGTCCAGGCGGTCGGCGTCCCAGTCTTCGTCCAGGGCCAGTGTCAGCAACTCGCATTGGCTCTGGGGGGCCATCCCGCCCTGGGGCGGGGTGCGATCCAGATTGGCCGGGAACGGGTAGGCCTCGGCCAGGGCGGTCACACCTGCGCGGATCGCCGCTGTCCAGCCATCGCGCTGAAAGCGGGCCTTTAGCGCGGGAAAGCCGGCGCGCACCAGGCGTGTGTTGTCGACGCTCTCCATGGCACGGCCAAAGGCCGAGGAGATCTGCAGCAGGTTGGCCATGCGCCGCAGGTCCTGGCTGTCGTTGTCGCCAGCGGCGTGAAACAGCGCCGGGTTGAAGAACAGGCCGTCGCCCCTGGTCAGCGGAAGCTGAACGCGATGGCGGGCGAATACTTGCTGGAAGGCCGGGTCGCGGTAGGCCAGATAGCCTTCGGGGTAGCGCTGGGAGTGAGGCAACAACTGGGTTGGTCCGCTTTCCAGCGGCATGTCGTCGTGGGCCACGGCGCCCTGCAGCGTCAGGTGTTGTGAGGCGACCTGCAATGACAGCGGGTAGCCCAGCGCCTGTGCCTCGCTCAGAAAACCCAGGTGATAGTCGCGATGAGGCAACTGAGCGCGCCCGCCCGGTTTAACCACATTGACCTGGGAGGTGATCTGGTAGCCCGGGCCAAGCCAGGCTTCGGCCACCAGGGCCAGCACCGGGTTGGCGTAGTAGTCGACGAAACCGTCCGGGTCGGCCTCGCCGTGCTTCTGGAAGGCATTCCACAGGCGATCATTGGCACCCGGCGCAGCAAAATGGTCGCCCTGCTGGCCGTGTCCCCGTTCAGCTTCGATCAGCGCAAGAAAGCTCTCGCTGGCGCGGTCCACCGTGGTCCGCTCCATCATTCCGGTGATCGCCAGCACCCCGGGACCGTCCAGCAGGCAGTGATGCCACTCGTCAAGCAGCGTGCGCCGCCGCTGCGGGTCGGCGAGACAGTCAAGGGCATGGCTTGCGCGGTAGAGCGGGATGCCGGAGACGATGCGCTCGGCCTGGGGCAGTTCTTCGGCATTGGTCGTCGATTGGACCAGGGCCTCGAAGGCGGCCACATCAAGCTGGGTTCGATCGATGAAATGCTCCATCGTCTGTCCTCCTCAGTCAGGCCAGCGCATGGCGGCGGGCGGCTGCGGCGCGCTGTCGTGACAGCCCAGCACGCTCTGGTCCATGTCGACGATGGTCCCGGTCATCATTCCCGAGGCGTCGCTGGCCAGGAAGGCCACCGCGCTGGCGACCTCTTCCGGTTCCAGCAGGCGCCCCATGGGCTGCGCGCGGGCGGACGCTTCCAGCCAGTTATCCTCGGCACCGTGGGTATCCGTCTGGATGCGGTGTTCGCCCGGGGTGTTCATCCAGCCGATGTTGAGGCCATTGACGCGGATGCGATTGCGCAGCAGCGAGTAGGCGGCGTTGCGGGTCAGGGTGGCCAGCGCCCCCTTGCTGCCGCTGTAGGCGCAGATGAAGGGCTGGCCGCCGTGGCCGGACATGCTGAGGATATTGACCACGCGGCCTTCGATACCGTCGCGGATCATTCGCCGCGCAGCTTCCTGCATCAGGAAGAAGGGCGCCTTGGTGTTGACCGCGAACAGTCGGTCGTAGGCGGCCTCGTCGGTGTCGAGCAGGGTGCCGCGCTCGGTGTTGCCGGCGCAGTTGATCAGCATGTCGATGCGCCCGAAGGCCTCATCGGCCTGGGCCACCAGCCGGCGGCAGTCGTCGACCCGGGTCATGTCGGTGGGCACGAACAGCACCTTGGCGTCCTCACCCAGACCCTCGAGCTCGCGAGCCAGGGCTTCGCCCTTGTCCCGCTGGCGCCCGCAGATGACCAGGCCGGACAGGCCACGACCCAGCAGGTGGCGAGCCACCGCCTCGCCCAGTCCCTGGGTGGAACCGGTGACGATGGCCACCTGACCTTTGAATGAACGATCTTGCATGGAAACTCTCCCTGTTCAGGCCGCCTGGCCGTTGCCGTCGGCGCGCTGAAATTCTGCAAGCTCGGCGTCCAGGCTCTCGAGCTCGGCGCCACCGGCCATCATGTTGAGCACTTCCTCACGGCTGACCTCGTCCTTGCGGAAGGTGCCGAAGCTGGAGCCGCGCTTGAGGATGGTGAAGGCGTCACCCACCGGATAGGCGTGGTGCACGTTGTGGGTGATGAAGATGACCGCCAGGCCATCGGCGCGGGCCTTGGCGATGTAGCGCAGCACCACCGAGGCCTGCTTGACCCCGAGCGCCGAGGTGGGCTCGTCGAGGATCAGCACCTTGGCGCCGAAGTACACCGCCCGGGCGATGGCCACGCACTGGCGCTCGCCACCGGAAAGGGTGCCGACCGGCTGAGCCGGATCGCGCACATCGATACCGATCTTGGCCATCTCTTCCTTGGCGACGCGATCGGCGAACGTCCAGTCGACGCGACGGGTCGGTCCCCAGCCCCTGGTAGGTTCGCGGCCCATGAAGAAGTTCCGGGTGATCGACATCAGCGGGATCATCGCCAGATCCTGGAACACCGTGGCGATGCCGGCATCGAGGGCATCCGAGGGCGAGCTGAAGTGGGCCTCCTTGCCGTCGACCAGGAACTCGCCGTGGGTCGGTACGTGGACCCCCGAGAGGGTCTTGATCAGGGTCGACTTGCCGGCGCCGTTGTCACCCAGCAGGCACATGACCTCGCCGGAGTGAACCTTCATGGAGATGCCGCTCAGGGCGATCACGCTGCCGAAGTGCTTGGCTACGTCGCGCATTTCGATCATCGGGACGGGAGCGTTCATTACTTGGCCTCCAGCGCCTTGCGACGCACGTAGTTGTTGAACAGCACCGCGATCAGCAGCATCGCGCCGAGGAATACCTGGAACCAGTCGGTGTTGACGCCGGTATAGAAGATGCCCATCTGCACCATGCCGAAGATCAGCGCACCGAAGCTGGCGCCGATGGCGGAGCCGTAGCCGCCGGTGAGCAGGGCGCCGCCGATGACCACCGCGATGATCGCCTCGAGCTCCTTGAGGATGCCGCGGATGGAGTCGGCCGAGCCGGTGTCCATCACCTGCAGGGCGGCGAACACGCAGGCGGCGAAGGCGGTGAACATGAACAGCACGATCTTGACCAGATTGACCGGGACACCGACGTTGCGTGCCGCTTCCTTGTCGCCGCCGCAGGCGAAGATCCAGTTGCCGAAGCGGGTGAACAGCAACACCCAGGTGGCCAGCGCGGTCAGGCCGAGCCACCACACGATGGAGACCGGGATGCCGCTGACGGTGGGATTGCCGGCGAAGTTGGTACCGATCACGCCGATCTCGGACAGCCAGAGGAAGAAGCCCTCGCCGACCTCGCCGCTGAATAGCGCCGCGAACCAGTCGTTGCCGATGACGTCATGGACCCCGCCGATCTGAGTGCGATCCGCCATCAGGCGGGGAATGCCGATAGCCACCCCGCGCAGGATGAACAGAAAGCCCAGGGTGACAATAAAGGAAGGCAGTCCGGTCTTGACCACCAGCCAGCCGTTCAAGGCGCCGATCGCCAGGGCGCAGCCGAAGGCGAAGGACAGCGCCGCCCAGATGGGCCAGCCGTACTGCACCGCAGGGATAGCGATCAACATGCCGGCGAAGCCGATCATCGAACCGATCGACAGGTCGAACTCGCCACCGATCATCAACAGCGCCGCCGCTACGGCCAGGATGCCGAGCTGGGCAGAGACTTCGAGGAAGTTGATGACCCCGGCGCCGGAGAACATGCCGGTGCCCGAGGCAACCAGGGCGAAGAACACGATGACCAGCAGGGCGCCGGCGACGGAGCCGAACTCCGGTCGGTGCAGGGCTTTCTTCAGCGGACTGACGTGGGCAAGACGCTCGTCCTTATCTTGGCTGGTGGGAGAGGCGGTGGTGCTCATGGTGACTCCTTGTGAGGGTCGTCTTGTTGTAGGGGCGGAGACGTCCGCAGTGTTGATGGACGTGTTTCGAACTCGCGGACGGATGTTTCGATTCGTCGTGTTATGAAATGTAGATTCCAAGGGAGAAATTAACAATTCAAAAATTCTATACTTTGGTCTATGCGGAATGTTTGTTCCTTTTTGCGTAGGCTGGGCAACAGGCTTGGGGGCTGCCGGGGTCTCACTGTCGATCGACGATTGATCGTGGTAATCCCGTTCGCCTGAAAGCCACCAAGGCATACCCCTTCGCGGCAATGCACATGGATACAAGGAGCAGACGATGAAACTGGCATTGATCGGAGCAGGAAGGATCGGCAGGGTGCACGCACTGTCCATCGCCGCCCACCCCGAGGTCACGTTGGCGGCGGTAGTGGATGCCTATCCCGAGGCCGCCGAGACCCTGGCGCGGGACTTTGGCTCCCGGGCTCGGGACATCGATGACGTGTTCGAGGACCCCGAGATCGACGCCGTGCTGATCGCTTCCAGCACGGCGACCCATATCGACTACCTGGAGCGCGCCGCATCGGCGGGCAAGGCAATGCTGTGCGAGAAGCCCATCGCCCTGGATCTGGCGGCGTCACGGGCGACCGCCGAGCGTGTGGCGCAAAGCCTCTGCGCCTTGGCCTTCAATCGTCGCCATGACCCGCAGTTTTCGGCGCTCAAGGATCAATTGGGGCAGGGCCGCATCGGCAAGCTGGAGACGCTGGCGATCACCAGTCGCGACCCCGAGCCGCCGCCCCTCGAGTACGTCAAGGGGTCAGGTGGGCTGTTCCGCGACATGATGATCCACGACTTCGACATGGCCCGCTGGCTGCTCGACGAGCCCATCGTCAGCGTCCACGCCAGCGGCAGTTGTCTGGTGGACCCGGCCATCGGCGAGGCCGGGGATGTGGACAGCGCGGTGGTGGTGATGAAGACGGCCTCGGGGCGCTTGTGCACCATCAGCAATTCTCGGCGCGCGGTATACGGCTACGACCAGCGCATCGAGGCCTTCGGCAGTGACGGCATGTTGCAGGCCCAGAACGAGTGCGACACCCGACTCAAGTTCGTCGGCAAGCAGGGCCAACTGGAGGAAGCGCCGCGCTGGTTCTTCCTCGAGCGCTACGCCGAGGCCTATCGCCGCGAGCTTGACGATTTCTACCAGAGCTGGCGGGAAGGCCGCGCGCCCCGCGCCGGTATCACGGATGGTGTCGAGGCGTTGCGGTTGGCCGAGGCGGCGGATATCTCACGTCGCGAGGGGCGCACGGTCTACGTCGAGGAGGTGTGAGCCCCGGGGCTCTGGGCTTGTGACTCAATCTTTTCCAGCAAAGCGATGAGAGTCACGCACCACCAGCCGGCCTGGGAGCAGCGTTGGGTCACCAGGGATACGTCGATCGAGCAGGTGTGTGATGGCGCTGTCCACCACCGCATCGAGGTTCGGCTGGTAGCTTGTCAGACGGTAGCGCGGTGAGGCGGCCAGCTCGATATCGTCGAAGCCGACGATCGCCAGCTGTCCGTCGAGGCCGGCCTGGTGCAGGGCATCGAGGGCGCCGATGGCAAGGATGTCGTTTTCGCAGAACAGCGCATCCAGGCGCTGTGCCGCCGGTGTCCTTTGCAGGTAGTCGTGCATCGCCTGATACCCCAGAGCGTGGCGATAATCCGTGGCAGCCAGCGTGGCTGCCAGGGTCAGGCCGTGATCCTCAAGCGTCTGGCGATAGCCGTCGAGACGGGGCAGTCGTGATCTGCCGCTGTCGGGGCCGGCCAGATAGCCCAGCCGTCGATGACCTTCGCCGAGCAGCAGCCGGGCGATTTCGGCGCCAGCCGCATGCTCCTGAATTGCCACGATCTGCACCCCGTCCACCTCGGTGGTACGAAACAGCTGCACCAGTGGCACGTGCTGGCGCTCTGTGGCAAAGCGCACGATGTCCTCGCTCAGCACCGTGCCGAGAAACAACAGCCCGTCGACCTGGAAGCGCTCGGCGATATCGAGCAGCTCACCGGAGCGCACCGGTGGTGAAATATTCAAGAGTATCGACAGCTGGCCCCGCTGTTGCAGCGCCAGGGTGGCGGCATTCAGCATCGCCTGGGTATGCGGGTTGGCGAATTGATCGACGACGACGCCGATCAGTTGAGTGCGTCTTGTGGTCAGGCTTCGTGCCAGCAGGTTGGGGCGATAGCCCAGGGCTTCGGCGGCCTCCATCACGCGCTGTCGGGCATTCTCTGAGATCGAGGCGCCGGGAGTGAAGGCCCGCGACACCGTCCACTTGGAGACACCGGCCCGTTCGGCCACCTGGGCGGAGGTCACCTTGCGACCTTGGTCGCGATCGGAACGAATATTCATCGATGCTCCTTGACGGAATTTTTCATTCCATACTAGGCTCGTGCTGGCCTATTTGCAACCGGTTGCATCGGGTCGGATGACGGTGTTGACCCTCTTGAGGTGTTGGCATAGGTCGCCGTCGGAAGAGCCCTTTGTGCCCGCGCCGCCGCCGATGCGTCCACCCAAGCAACGGCGAAACCACACAGCCATATGACAGGACAATGCCATGAAGCTCTCCATCTGTACCGATGTGATGGCGGACCTCAGCTTTACCGAGATGCTCGACAAGTGCGTGGCGCTCGGGGTGGAAGGTATCGAGATGACCGGTGGTGGCTGGTCGCCGGCGCCACATTTTCGTGCCGACGAACTGCTCGCCGATAGAAGCCTGCTGGCCTCACGCCTGAAGGAGATCGACGCCCGGGGACTGAAGATCGCCGCCTTGAACTGTTCCGGCAATCCGCTCGACCCGGGGGAACTCGGCGAGCGCCACCGAGGTGAGATCGAAAAGACCATCCGGCTCGCCGGTGAGATCGGGGTCGAGCGCATCGTCACCATGTCGGGCCTGCCGGCGGCGGCGCCGGGGGACAGCGTGCCCAATTGGCTCGTCTACACCAAGAGCTGGCCCGATGAGATGCCCGAGCGCGATCGGTACCAGTGGGAAGACTGCGCCTTTCCCTACTGGCACGGCCTGGTGAGGCTGGCCGATGAGGTCGGTGTCGAGCGATTCGCGCTGGAAAATTTTTCGGCGATGCTGGTGTGGAACCCCCAGACCCTGTTTCGCCTGCGTGACGAGGTCGGGCCCAAGGTCGGCATGAACCTGGACCCTTCGCACCTGTTCTGGAAGGGCGCCTGCCCGATCGCCGCGGCCAGGGCACTGGGCGATGCCATCCACCACTGCCACGGCAAGGATACCCGCATCGAGCGGGGGCTGGCCGATGTCAACGGTCTGCTCGAGCTCGCCGAGGTCACCGACGTCGCCAATCGCGCCTGGAACTATGTGGCGGTGGGGGCGGGACATGATCTTCAGTGGTGGAAGGAGTTCTTCTCGGTGGTGCGGATGCAGGGCTACAACGACTGGGTCAGCCTCGAGATGGAGGACTTCACCATGTCCACCGAGGCCGGTATCCAGTCGTCGATCGACGCGCTGAAGCAGACCATCAGTCGTTAGCGATATGAATATGCTGGTCAAGGCTGCTGCCAAGATGGCCTGTCCGCGGCTGGCGGAAAAGGGAAGCGATGCACCATAAAAAAGCCCCGCCGGTGGCGGGGCAAAGAGAGAGACGTTCCTTGGTCCGCCGATGACGCCAGCCCTTACCTGGGCTGCCGGAATCGGCGGAGTTTGTACGGCTACTGTTGCTGCACGATCCACTCGTGTTCAGGGTCGTTCTTGAACTTCCATTCGCGCTTGGGACCGGCCATCACGTTGAGGTAGTAAAGCTCGTAGCCGTGAGGTGCACCCACCGGATGGTAGCCCCGAGGCACCATCACGCAGCAGCCATTGTCTACCGCCATGGTCTCGTCCAGCGAGCGGTCATCGGTGTAGACCCGCTGAAAGGCGAAGCCCTGGCTCGGATTCAGCCGGTGGTAGTAGGTTTCCTCGAGGATCGACTCCTCGGGCAGATTGTCGACGTCGTGCTTGTGGGGCGGATAGCTCGACCAGTTGCCTGGCGGTGTGTAGACCTCGACCACCAGCAGGCCGTCGGCGGGTTCGGTCTCCGGCAGGATGTCGTGGATATGCCGAGTGTTGGTGCCGCCGCCGCGGGTGGAGCACTTGACCTGCTGTGGCGCGATCAGCCTGGCCTTGTGGTTGCCGTGGCCCGGTGCGCTGCACACCGCGATCTCGAGATCGGTCAGTGCCTCGACCTCGAAGTCCGCTCCATCGGGCAGGTAGACCGAGTAGGGTGGCACCTTGTCGAAGATGTCCATGCGCTCGCCGATGTCCTCCCAGCGTTCGCCGGCGCCGGCGACGGTGGCACGTCCGCTCAACAGCACCAGGCAGTGTTCGCGAGAGCCGGTCTCGCCGCTCAGACGCTGGCCCTTTTGCAGCCGGTGGACACGAAAGCCGACGTGGTCCCAGCCAGCGGATTGCGGGGTGACTTCCAGCACCTTGCCGTCGGCGTCGGGGCTCTGGGGGCGTACAAGAAGCGATGTCATGGACAGGATCTCCTGTTGGTGGCCTGCCCGGTCGCGCAGGGCGCGGGGCGTGGGCGGGCCAGAGTGTCGAGGGGCGAGCTGGCGGCTAGCCCGAGGCAGGGGCCTCGGGAGACGAGCCCTTGTCGGCGGCGCTGTCCTGGCGCACGCCCAGGGCGATGGCCATGCTCTGGGCCAGGCACAGGGTGGCGGTGAGGCCGCGGAAGCTCTTCACTTCCGCTTCCTGTACCACCAGGGTCACGTCGGCGACGCGGGCCAGCGGGCTCAGGGTGGAATCGGTGATGGCAACCACCGGCACGCCTTTATCACGGGTCTGTTCGGCTACTTCGCGGGTTTCCGATGCGTAGGGCGAGAAGCTCACCGCCAGCAGGGCGTCGCGGGGACCGATGGCCCGTGCCTGTTCCTGATGCATACCGCCCAGGGCATTGATCAAGAAGCAGCGTTTGTCGACGTGGTTGAGTGCGTACTGCAGGTAGCTTGCCACCGGGAAGGTGCGGCGCATGCCCATCAGGTGCACCGCCTCGGCGCCTTCCAGAAGGTCCAGCGCGCTCTCCAGCTGACGCGGGTCGGTACGCCCGGGGAGTTGCTCGAGCATTTCCCGGTTGGCGTCGGCAAATTCCCACAGCAGTTGAGAGCCGCTGGGGGTTTCACCGGTGGCGGAGCGCACCGCGTGGATGCGCTCTGAGTAGTTGGGCAACTCATCCACCAGGCGTGAGCGAAACAGCTTCTGCATGTCCGAGAAGCCCTTGAACCCAAGGCTGTTGGCAAAGCGAATCAGCGTGGACGGCGTGACGCCCGCCTGCTCGGCCAGCCTCGCCACGGTGGAAAAGGCTACTTCCTGCGGGTGATCGAGCAGAAAACGCGCCGTCTGCTGCAGGCGACGGCTGAGGTCGGGGTACTGCTCGGTGATCTGCGCTTCCAGCGCGCTGAAATCCTGAGGTAGCTCTGCCATGGCGGTTCACTCGGTTGCAGGGTGTTGCCCAGCGTTGGCCGTCGTCTGGGATCACCCTAGTCAATTGGGAATAAAAATTCCATTTATGCTTTAGTATAGAACGTTCGAATGGAACGTTTCATTCAGTGCCAAGGCTATCATTGTTCCCCTGGAGGGGGAGGGTCGCCTTGTACTTTGGTCGACAAGTTGCGGCCACGCCGTCGGTCTTAGTGGGCTAGAAGCCGAGCCCAGATGATTGATTAGCGGGAAAAAGCCACAATCAGCTGAATGCCAAGGCACTAGAGGAGGAAACATTCCCTCTATTTGACCTTGGGAATTTTTGTTCTAAAGTGCGACCTAACCGGTTGCAAAACAGTTCTGATGTGACGTTTCCGGCACCTTCTTCTCGGCTCAGGGAGCGCCCCATGCCATCTCGATCACTGCACTTTGCCCTTAACCATATGGTCTGTCCTCGCTACTCCATCGAGCAGCTGATGCGCCTGGCCGTCGAGCTCGGCATCGACGCGGTGGAGCTGCGCAACGATGTCGGCGACAACAGCCTGGCGACCCTCGAGCAGGCCGTTGCCGCCGGAGAGCTGGCCCGGGAGCTGGGTCTGAGCGTGCTCAGCGTCAATGCGCTGTATCCGTTCAATGTGTGGGACAAGGAGCGCGCCGTTCAGGCCGAGCACCTGGTCGAACGGGCAGCGGCGGCGGGCGCCCGGGGGCTGGTGCTGTGTCCGCTGGTCGCCACGCCCGAAGATGCACCAACAGCCACCGATGTGACCAAGGCGCTGGTGGAGCTGGGGGCAATCCTGGATCGTCACGGGCTCGTGGGGTTCGTCGAGCCACTGGGCTTTCCTGACTCGTCGTTGCGACTCAAGGCTGACGCTGTGGCCGCCATCGACGAGGCCGTCGCCATCCTGGGGCCATCGGAGCCGGCGCGCTTTTCGCTGGTGCACGACACCTTTCACCATCGAGGGGCCGGTGAAGAGTCACTGTTCGCCGCGCGCACCGGCCTGGTTCACCTGTCCGGCGTCGAGGATCCGACGCTGACCTTCGACGCCATGCTCGACGGCGACCGGGTGCTGGTGGGTGAGGGCGATCGCCTCGACAACGTCGAACAGGTGCGTCGCCTGCTCGCCGATGGTTATCGCGGTTACCTGTCCTTCGAGCCCTTCGCCGAGTCGGTACACGCGCTGCAGGATCCGGCGGATGCCCTCGCGCGCAGCATTGACGTCATCCGCGATGGAGTGGCCTGAATCGCCGCCGTGACCGCCACATCCATCGAGGTTGACCACGCTGCGATCCGCCCGTGTCGTGCTGAACGCCACCCACCTGGTTCAGTGACAACGTCCTGAACCTGAGCGTGAACAATGATAAGGAGACTTCCATGAAAATCGCCCTCGACCCCTTCATGCATCGCCACGTGCCCCTGGAAAAGCTGCCGCGCCTGGCCAAGGACCTGGGATACGACTATCTCGAGCTGTCGCCCCGGGATGACTTCTTCGACTGGTTCGTCCACCCCCGGGTGTTCCCGTCCCGCCTGCGCTCCTTCAAGCAGGCGCTCAAGGACAGCGAGGTCGAGATCGCCTCGCTGCTGCCGATGTTCCGCTGGGCCAGTCCCCACGAGGACGAGCGCCAGGCGGCGGTGAAGTACTGGAAGAAGGCCATCGAGGTGGCGGTGGAAATGGGTGTGGACACCATGAACTCCGAGTTCGGTCGTGGCCCGCACCCCGAGCGTGGCAGTTGCTCAGCCTGCTGCCATGGCGGCGCCACCACCGAATCCAGCGAGGCCGCCTGGTGGCGCTCGATGGAGGAGCTGGTACCGATCTTCGAGCGCGAAGGCATCCAGCTCAACGTCGAGCCACACCCGGATGACTTTGTCGAGACGCTGCACCCGGCGGTGGACATGATTCGTACCATCGACTCGGACAACGTGAAGTTTCTCTACTGCGCACCCCATACCTTCCACTTTGGCGATGACATGGCGCAGATGATCCGTGACAGCGCCCCGGTGCTGGCCCACGTCCACGTGGCGGATACCTTCAATCACAAGGGATCGTCGGGGCTGCGCTACATCATCAATCCGCCGGGCTCCACCGCACGCATCCACCAGCATCTGGATATCGGCCAGGGCGAGATCGACTGGGATCTGTTCTTCAAGACGCTGGCCGAGGTCGGCTTCGACGGCATCATGACCGCCTGTGTGTTCGCCTGGGAAGAGCGCGCCGAAGACTCCTCGCGCTTTATGCGCCAGGAGATCCAGCGCTACGTCGATACCTACTTCAACCCACGCTGAGGCTCGTCCTGGCCGCGCTACCTCCACGCCCTGTCCGACGCCACCGGGCGGGGCGACTTGCCGCCCGGTAGCGTAACGGCAGGCTCCCGTGCTTCCCGGACACTGCTACGACCAAAGATGAACTGAATCGGCTGTTCCAGAGATTGAACGAGTGGAATATCAGTTCTATCATGGATTCAAATAGAACGAACAATCCAAAGTCGTCGGGACGCCCGTCACGGGCAGAGCACGGCTTATCGTGACCACACCAGGGTGACGCCATGACCACCAACAAGACGCTGGACCTAATCTGCCTGGGCCGAGCGGCCGTGGATTTCTACGGCGAACAGATCGGCAGCCGGCTCGAGGACATGTCGTCCTTCAACAAGTACCTCGGCGGCTCGTCGGCCAATATCGCCTACGGTACCGCTCGCATGGGGCTGAAGTCTGCCATGCTGACGCGGGTCGGCGACGAGCACATGGGGCGCTTCGTACGCGAGGAACTGGCCCGGGTGGGCGTGGACGTCAGTCAGGTCATCACCGACCAGGAACGACTCACCGGTCTGGTGATCCTGGGCATCAAGGATCAGGACACCTTTCCGCTGATCTTCTATCGCGACAATTGCGCCGACATGGCGATCAGTGCCGATGACATGGATCCCGAGTTCATCGCCTCCAGTCGGGCGCTGTTGATCACCGGTACCCATTTCTCCACCGACGGCACCTATCAGGCCAGCAAGACCGCCATCGAATACGCCAAGGCGGCCGGCACCAAGGTGATTCTCGATATCGACTATCGTCCGGTGCTGTGGGGCCTGACCTCGCTGGGTGACGGCGAGACCCGCTTTATCTCCGATGATGGTGTCAGCGCCCACCTGCAGACCATTCTGCCGGACCTGGACCTGGTGGTCGGCACCGAGGAAGAGGTCCACATCGCCGGTGGCAGCACCGACACCATCACCGCGCTCAAGCGCATTCGCGAGCTGAGCGATGCCTCCATCGTGCTCAAGCTGGGGGCGCAGGGCTGCACCGTGCTCGACGGTGAGATTCCCGACAGCGAGTCCGAGTTCGAGGTATTCACCGGGGTACGTGTCGAGGTGCTCAATGTGCTGGGTGCCGGTGACGCCTTCCTCAGCGGTTTTCTGCGCGGCTGGCTCAACGGCGAAAGTCATGAGCAAAGCTGTGCCTACGCCAACGCCTGCGGGGCCCTGGTGGTCTCCCGCCACGGCTGTGCCCCGGCGATTCCCAGCAGCGAGGAACTCGACGACTACCTGAGTCGCGCCGAGGATATCCCGCGTCCCGACCTGGACACGCGGCTCAACCACCTGCACCGGGTCACCACCCAGCGTAGCCCGACGCAGTGGTCGGATCTGTGCGTGCTGGCCTTCGACCATCGCAAGCAATTCTACGACATGGCCCGGGAGGTCGGCGCCGACCCTGGAAGGATCAAGACGTTGAAACGGCTGCTGGTGCAGGCGGCGGAGCAGGGCGCCGGACATATCGGTGACAGCCAGATGGGCGTGCTGATCGACGACACCTACGGTCAGGATGCACTCAACGACGTGACCGGGCGCGGCTGGTGGATTGGCCGCCCGGTGGAGTTGCCGAGCTCGCGTCCCATCGAGCTGGAAGGCGGGCGCAATATCGGTGCCCGACTGGCCGCCTGGCCTCGCGAGCACATCGTCAAGTGCCTGGTGTTCTACCACCCGGAGGACCAGCTCGACCTGCGCCGCACCCAGGAGCGCCAGGTGGTGGAGCTGTATGACGCCTGCCTCCGGACCGGGCACGAGCTGCTGCTCGAGATCATTCCGCCCAAGGATCAGCAAAGCGATGACGATACCTTTCTCAACGCCATGCAGCGCTTTTACAACCTCGGCGTCTATCCCGACTGGTGGAAGCTGCCGCCGCAGACCCCCGCGGCCTGGGAGCGCATCAGCGTGCTGCTGGCACGACGGGCCCCCCACTGTCGCGGCGTGGTGATGCTGGGGCTCGATGCGCCCCTCGAGATGCTCAAGAAGGGCTTCATGGACAGTGCCGGGTTCGACGTGTGCAAGGGCTTCGCGGTGGGGCGCTCGATCTTTGCCGAGCCCAGCCGTCGCTGGCTCGCCGGCGAGGCCGACGACCAGGCGCTGATCGACGATGTCGTCGCCAATTACCGCGAACTGGTGGACTGCTGGAAAGAACGCCAGAGCGTCTGAACGAGAATGAGCGAAATGGGGGTGAGCGTGGTAGCGCTCCCAGACCATGACCAAGATAACGATAATCCGGGTCCTCTCAGGACCCGGCAGCCATCTCCGAGAGCATTGCCATGTCCACGATTCGACTGACCATGTCCCAGGCGGTGATCCGCTACATGCAGGCCCAGAAGGTGAACGTCGCCGGCCAGATCAAGCCGCTGTTTCCCGGCGTCTGGGCGATCTTCGGCCACGGCAACGTGGCTGGTCTCGGCGAGGCGCTGTATCAGGCCCGTGAGACGCTGCCGACCTACCGCGCCCACAACGAGCAGGCCATGTGCCACGCCGCCATTGCCTTCACCAAGACGCTCAATCGGCGCCAGGTGATGGCCTGTACCGCCTCCGCCGGTCCTGGTTCGGTGAACATGGTAACCGCGGCGGCGGTGGCCCACGTCAATCGACTGCCGCTACTGCTGCTGCCGGGCGACACCTTCGCCACGCGCAAGCCCGATCCGGTGCTGCAGCAGGTCGAGAACTTCCACGACCACACCCTGACCTCCAACGACTGCTTCAAGCCGGTGAGTCGCTTCTTCGATCGCATCACCCGGCCGGAGCAACTGCTGACGTCGCTGCCCCAGGCGATGCGGGTGCTGACTGACCCGGTGGAGTGTGGTCCGGTGACTCTGGCGCTGCCCCAGGACATCCAGACCGAGGCCTACGACTACCCCGAGCACTTCTTTGCCGAGAAGGTACACCACCTGCGCCGTCAGGCCGCCGACCCGCGCGAGCTCGACGAAGCCATCGCCTTGATCCGCTCGGCCGAGCGACCGCTGCTGGTGGCCGGTGGCGGCGTCCACTACGCCGAGGCGCTGGCTGAGCTCGACGCCTTCGTCAGCCGCTACCAGGTGCCAGTGACCGAGACCCAGGCGGGCAAGGGCGCGCTGCCCTGGGACCATGCCAGCAACGTCGGCACCCTGGGTGTGACCGGTTCAGCCGCCGCCAACAGCTTGGCCCAGGAAGCGGATCTGATCATCGCCGTGGGCACCCGGCTTGGCGATTTCGCCTCTGGCTCCCGGGCGCTGATCAACCCCGAGGCGAAGATACTGTGTCTCAACGTGGCCTCCTTCGATGCGGTCAAGCACTACGCCCAGCCGCTGGTGGGCGATGCCCGCCTGAGCCTTGTCAGCCTGAAGGACGGGCTCGAGCAGGGCACCGCCCCGTGGCGGCCGGCCTCGTCCTGGAGCGAGCGGGCGGCCGCGCTGCGCGATGACTGGAATGCCACCGTGGAACGGGTGACCCAGGATCGCGGCACCGGGCTGCCCTGTGACGCCGAGGTGGTGGGGGCGGTCAACCGCGCCGCCGGCGAACGCGACATCGTGGTGTGTGCCGCGGGGGGGCTGCCGGGCGAGCTGCAGAAACTGTGGCGTACTCGCTTCGATCGCGGCTACCACATGGAATACGGCTACTCCTGCATGGGCTACGAACTTGCCGGAGGCCTCGGCACCAAGATGGCGCTGCCCGATTCAGAGGTGTTCGTGATGGTCGGTGACGGCTCCTACCTGATGATGAACTCGGAGATCGCCACCTCGGTAATGCTGGGGCACAAGATCATCGCGGTGGTGCTCGACAATCGCGGCTATGGCTGCATCCATCGACTTCAGCAATTCTGCGGCGGCCCCGGCTTCAACAACCGGCTGGAGGACTGCCTGAGCGTCGAGGCCGGCGCGCCCAAGACCGACTTCGCCGCCCACGCCGCCGCCCTGGGCGCCAATAGCGAGAAGGTCGCCAATATCGCTGAGCTTGAGCAGGCCCTCGAGCGCGCCAAGGCGTCCGACATCAGCTATGTGATCGCCATCGACACCGATGGCCTCAACGACACCAAGGAAGGTGGTGCCTGGTGGGACGTGGCGGTGCCTGAAGTCTCGCCGCGTCAGGAGGTGGTGGACGCCCGCGAGCGCTATCAGTCCCACAAGGCGCGTCAGGCCAGAAATCTCTAGGCCCGAGTCCGCTCTGCCACAACAACCAAATATTCCAGGCGCGCCGGCGCCTGGAGCACCGAACGCCGGAGGACGCCATGAGCATAAGACTGGGCATCAACCCCCTGACCTGGACCAATGATGACCTGCCCTCGCTGGGCGGAGACACCCCGCTGGAGACCTGCCTCGCCGAGGGACGAGAGGCCGGTTTCGACGGCTTCGAGCTGGGCCACAAGTTCCCCCGCGACGCCGCCACCCTGGGGCCGATCCTCGAGCGTCACCAACTGTCGCTGGTGTCAGGCTGGTACAGCGCCGAGCTTTTGACCCGCAGCGCCGAGGAGGAGATCGCAGCGCTGACGCCCCATCTGGAACTGCTCAAGGCGCTCGGCGCCAGGGTCATGGTGTTCTGCGAGGTCTCGCGCTGCGTGCATGGACAGATGGGGGTACCGCTGAGCCATCGCCCCACCATGAGCGACGAGGAATGGACGCTGTTTACCGAGCGCCTTGACCAGGTGGCCGAACACTGCCAGCGCGAGGGCGTGCAGATCGCCTATCACCACCATCTGGGAACGCTGGTGGAATCCGAGGCCGACATCGACCGGCTGATGGCGGCCACCGGACCGGCGCTGGGCCTGCTGCTGGACACCGGCCACCTGGTGGCTGCCGGTGGCGATCCGTTCGGCGTGCTCGAGCGTCACGCTGCACGCGTCAACCATGTGCACTGCAAGGATATCCGTGCCGAGGTGCTGGCCGATGTGCGCAACCGCAACCGGAGCTTCCTGGAAGGGGTACTGGACGGCATGTTCACCGTGCCCGGTGATGGCTTCATCGACTATGGCCGGTTGTTCCAGGGGCTGGTCGCGCACGACTACCAGGGCTGGGTGGTGGTGGAGGCCGAGCAGGATCCCGCCGTGGCCCATCCACTGACCTATGCCCGCAAGGGCTATGACCATCTTGCACGCTGCTGCGACGAGGCCGGGCTGGCCCTGGCCTCGTGACAGCGACCCCCGTGCCGATGTCTTCAGTCATCTGTTCGATAACTCTTTGTATCAGGAGCACCGCATGACCATTCTGGGCAACTTTATCGCCGGCCAGCCCCAGGCCAGCCACAGTGGCCGCACTGCCGAGGTCTTCGACCCGGCCAGCGGCGAGGTGACACGTCAGGTAGCACTGTCCAGCGCCGACGAGACCCGTGACGCCATCCGCGTCGCCGACGAAGCCTTCCCCGGCTGGGCCAAAATGTCACCGCTCAAGCGTTCACGCATTCTGTTCAAGTTCAAGGCGCTGGTGGAAGAGCACGCCGACGAGATCGCGCGGCTGATTTCCTCCGAGCACGGCAAGGTGTTCTCCGACGCCAAGGGCGAGCTGACACGCGGGCTCGAGGTGGTGGAATTCGCCTGCGGCATACCGCACCTGCAGAAGGGCGAACATTCCCTCAACGTCGGCACCGGTGTCGACAGCTTCTCGCTGATGCAGCCGCTGGGCGTGTGCGCCGGCATCTCACCGTTCAACTTCCCGGCCATGGTACCGATGTGGATGTTCCCGGTGGCGCTGGCCTGTGGCAACACCTTCGTGATGAAGCCATCGGAGAAGGATCCGTCCACGCCGATGCGTCTGGCCGAGCTGCTCAAGCAAGCCGGCCTGCCGGACGGCGTGTTTAACGTGGTCAATGGCGACAAGGAGAGCGTGGACGTGCTGCTCACCGATGAGCGGGTGCAGGCGGTCAGCTTCGTCGGCTCGACGCCCATCGCCGAATACATCTACGCCACGGCGTCTGCCCACGGCAAGCGGGTTCAGGCGCTGGGCGGCGCCAAGAACCACATGGTGGTGATGCCCGATGCCGACCTCGACCAGGCGGTGGATGCGTTGATGGGCGCGGCCTACGGCAGCGCCGGCGAGCGCTGCATGGCGATCTCGGTGGCGGTGCCGGTGGGCGAGGAGACCGCCGAGCGGTTGCGCGCCAAGCTGGTCGAACGGCTGCAGACGCTGAGCGTCGGCCCCGGCATCAAGGAGGGGCCCGACCACGACATGGGGCCGCTGGTCACCCGCGCTCACCTGGACAAGGTGGTCGGCTATATCCAGGCCGGCGTCGACGAGGGCGCCGAGCTGGTGGTGGACGGACGCGAGGCGACTATCGACAACGCCGGCAATGGCTTCTTCGTCGGGGGGTCGCTGTTCGACCACGTCACGCCGGGCATGCGCATCCACCGCGAGGAAATCTTTGGCCCGGTGCTGGCGATCGCCCGCGTCGACAGCTTCGAAGACGCCCTGGCCATGGTCAACGACCACGAATACGGCAATGGTACCGCCATCTTTACCCGTGACGGCGCCGCCGCTCGCCAGTACTGCGAGCGCATTCAGGTCGGCATGGTCGGCGTCAACGTGCCGATCCCGGTGCCCATGGCCTTTCACAGCTTTGGCGGCTGGAAGCGCTCGCTGTTCGGCCCGCTGCATATGCATGGCCCCGACGGCGTGCGCTTCTACACCCGCATGAAGACCATCACCCAGCGCTGGCCCAGCGAGGTACGTGATAGCGGCGGTCACTTCACCATGCCGACGCTGTAGCTGTAGCTGTGGTCCTGTGACTGCGTATGACGCCGTAGCGGTGCGTGTGTCGCCTTGGCGATGCATCAAGCGTCCCGCTTCGGCGTTGGTGCCCTGTCCCGTCGGCGATGCTGCGGCGTACCGGGGGCGGATGCTATCCGGTTGCGCCGTTTCACGCTTGCCAAGGCGCTGAATCCGGCGCCTTCTTTTTGGCTATCGCGGCAGGTGTTGAAGCGTGGGACTGGAGCGAGTGGTTAAGGCGGATAGATGATGTTTGTGTGCGCCAATTCAGTTAAAGGTGTCGTCATGGATTACGTTATTTACAATTTTGTCGGATCAGGCGTTCGAGTCGACTAAAGTATAGAACGTTTGGTTTGTTGTTTTTTCTTTCGGAATGTATGTTTCATTTGGTGCGGGCCGTGGAAAAGCATGGACCGCCGAGGT
Organism: Halomonas sp. MMSF_3323; assembly: GCF_030733595.1. Taxonomy (NCBI): domain Bacteria; kingdom Pseudomonadati; phylum Pseudomonadota; class Gammaproteobacteria; order Oceanospirillales; family Halomonadaceae; genus Halomonas; species Halomonas sp. MMSF_3323. Next base: position 95,830 of record NZ_JASHIT010000002.1, read on the forward strand.
TGGAGTCCTGACCGTTTGCAACCGGTCACAAGGGCCATCGATCCTCCAATAACAAGTGGACAACGTTATGAGCACAGAAGCGGCAGGGGCGCAGGCGACCGCGACAGCGGACGACAACGCCCAGAGCGAAGAGCTCGAATATCAACGCATTCCCCCCAGCCGGCAGTTGAGCGGCAAGTACTTTCTCGGGGCCTACTCCGGTGAGCACGTGGCCGGCACCGAATTCGTCATCGGCGCAGCGCTGGTCACCTTAGGTGTTTCCACCGGTGATCTGATCTGGGGCCTGATTCTCGGTAATTTCATGGCGGTGCTGTCCTGGGCCTGGATCTGCAGTCCGGTGGCTACCCGCACCCGCATGACGGTGTACTGGTTCCTGGCCCGGCTTGCCGGCAAGAAAATTTCCACCGTCTACAACATCCTCAATGGTGTCTTCTACGCCGTCATCGCCGGCGCCATGATCACGGTCTCGGCCTCGGCCTTCCGGGTGCTGACCGATATTCCGCCCCAGGTGGGACTCTATCCCACCAGTGCCAGCTTCGTGATCCTGGCGTTGCTGGTCGGCGCCTTTACCGTCTGGCTGACACTCAAGGGCTTCAAGCGCATCGCCAACTTTTCCACCGTATGCGCGCCCTGGATGGCGATCATGTTCCTGGTCAGCGGTATCCTGTCGATCCCCATCGTCACCCACCTGGGCGCCGAGCAAGGCATCGATGGCCTGGGCAATGTGCTCGGTGCACTGGTGTGGACCGGCGTTACTCCCGAAGGCGAGCCTGGCATCAACATGTGGGTCATCGCCGCCTGGGCCTGGGGCATCAACCTGCCGATGCACCTCGGCATGAGCGACATGAGCATCCTGCGCTTCGCGCGCAAGTCCTCCTACGGCTACTTTTCGGCCTCTGGCATGTACATCGGCCACTTCATGGCCTGGGTCTGTGCGGGCATCCTTGGCGCCACCTCGGCGATGCTGCTCAAGGAAGCCATGGTCGATCTTGATCCGGGCGCCATCGCCTTCCGTCTGCTCGGCGCCATGGGGCTGGTGGCGGTAGTGATCGCCGGCTGGACCACTTCGATCCCCAGCCTCTATCGCTCTGGGCTCGCATTCCAGGCGGTGTTCCATCGTCACAAGCCGTTCAACGTTGCCCTGGTGGTGGGGGCTGCCACCACGGTCGTCGCCTGCTTCCCGTTCGTCTTCGGTTCGCTGCTCAACGTCCTGTCCTACTTCGTGATGATGATGGCCCCCATCGGCGCGATCATCGCCGCCGAGCATTTCCTGCTGCCGCGCCTGTCGATCCGCCCGCTGTGGCGCGAACATCAGGGGCTCGAGGACAATCGTCCGGCCATGCTGACCTGGGCCATCGGGGTGATCCTCGGCGTCGTGCTCATTGCCCTGCCCCAGGTGCATCTGTTTGTCGTGTTTCTCCCGGTGTGGACCCTGAGCTTTCTGCTCTACCCGCTGCTGTGCCGCCGGATGGGCGCGAACACCGAGTCCGGTATCGACTATTACGAAGAGGCCTATGGCCCGGTGGATCCGCCGGAACTGCCCGGCGAGTCGCCCCAGGCGCAGCCCGCGGTCAATCGTCGTGATCCGCTGTACCTGATCTCGTTTGCCTGCCTGGTGATCATCATCCTGGCGGCACTGTGGTCATGGACCGGTGACAACGCCGCTGTCGTCGACTACGTGGAAACCTTCAAGTGGCTGGTGATTCCGCTGTCGCTGGTGTACTTCGTGTGCGCTTCGATCTGGATTCATCGTCGTCGCCCGGCGGCGGCGCTTGCCGCAGACGATCCCCATGTGTGATGACCCCAACCCTCAACAAGGCTAAGTGACATGGCCGCCCGAGCGATCGGGCGGCCACGCCACCTGGCTCTGGCACCAGCGCCGCGACGCTGGTAGAGCCTCGACGCTGCCCACACGACGTTTTCGACCCATGGGAGGGCAGCAGGTGCGATTTCAACAAGTGGTCAATAACAGAAAGGAGCCAGACATGACGCTATCTATCGGCATCATCGGTACCGGAGCCATCGGCAAGGAACATATGCGCCGGCTGAACCATACCCTCAAGGGTGCGAGGGTGGTGGCCGCCAGTGATGTCGGCCTCGAGCAGGCGCAGGCCGCCATCGACGAGGTCGGCATCGAGGCCAGGGCCTATGCCAGCGGCCACGACGTCATCAACGCCGCCGAGGTCGACGCCGTGGTGGTGACCTCCTGGGGACCGACCCACGAGGAATTCGTACTGGCCGCCATCGAGGCGGGCAAGCCGGTATTCTGCGAAAAGCCACTGGCCACCACCGCCGAGGGCTGCCTGCGTATCGTCGAGGCCGAGATTGCCTCGGGTCGTGCGCTGGTCCAGGTAGGCTTCATGCGCCGTTTCGACTGGGCTTACCGCCAGCTGAAGGCGCTGCTCGACGAGGGTGGCATCGGCCAGCCGCTGATCGCCAAGTGCGCGCATCGCAATGCCCAGGCCAACTTCTCCGGCGATGCGGGCCTGATCGATTCCTGCGTCCACGAGTTCGACGTGATGCGCTGGCTGCTGGAGGACGACTACGTCAGCGCCCAGGTCATCCAGCCGCGGGTTTCCAGCCTGGTGGAGGGTGATCTGCAGGACCCCTCGCTGATCATCCTGCGCACCCGCAAGGGCATGGTCATCACCATCGAGAGCTTCCTCAACTGCCAGTACGGCTATGACATTCGCTGCGAACTGGTGGGGGAGAGCGGCGTTGCCGATCTGCCGCAACCGGCGAGCGTGCCGCTGCGTCACAGCGCACGGGATTCTCTGGGCGTGATCACCCACTGGAAGGACCGCTTTATCGACGCCTTCGATGTGGAGTTTCAGGAGTGGGTCGATGCCACCGCCAAGGGCGAGCGGCATGGCCCTACCGCCTGGGATGGCTATGTGGCGGCGGTGACCAGTGACGCCTGCGTCAAGGCGCGGCATTCGCAGCAGGTCGAGCCGATCGCGTTGGCCGAGCGTCCCGCCTTCTACCGCTGAAACTGGTGTCACGCTGCCTGCCCTGATAGCGCGGGCGTCTGACATCATTGGCCACGGGCGTCGCTATGCTCGGCGCCCGCGACTTTTTCTTGGGGCCACGAGTGTCTTGGCGCCGTGGCACGAATCACGCCAGTCGAATATGCTGTTGGCCGGCCATTCCCGCCAGATCCTGAAGCCTGGCGGGAGCATAAGCAAAACGAGGCACTGGCCACGCCCGCTGTCGACTGGAGACCCCCTCAATGCGTCATCTTCGAAGCCGTGGCCTCAAGGCCCTGACGGCTGTGCTCGCCGGTAGCGTCGTGCTGACCGCCGCAAGCGCCCACGCCCAGACCCGCCTGACCTACAAGTCCGCCTCCGCCGGCACCGCCTACTACCAGATGGGAGTGGAGCTGTCCGAGGCGATCAAGGCCGGCACCGAGGGTGACATGACCCTGACCCTGGAAGAGAGCCAGGGCTCGGTGCAGAACGTCATGGAGGTGATGGCGCGTCCCGGCAACTACGTCTTCACCTCACCGCCCGGCCTGGTGACCCGCGCCCGCGAGGGTACCGGCCCGTTCGAGAGTCGCAACCATCCGCGCTTGCAGGACATTCGTGCACTCTTCCCGATTCCCTCGCTGACCATGCACTTCGTGGTGGCGGGCGAGCAGGACACCCTCGGCATCGATGAACTGGCCGGCAAGCACCTGCTGATCGGCCAGGGCTCCTTCGGTGCCCGCGAGGCCGCACGCTATCTCGAGCTATTCGAGCTCGCCGACCAGGTCGAGGTCGACGATGCCGACGTGGGCAGCGCCCCCGACGCGCTCAAGAACGGCCAGATCGACGCTTTTGCCACCGCCAGCTCCTTCCCGGCACCCAACGTGATCGAGACCGCCGCGAGCCATGATGTCGGCCTGGTGTCGTTCACCGAAGCACAGGTCGAGGCCACCGGCGCCGCGCCCCAGACCATCCCCGCCGGCACCTACGCCGGTATCGACGAGGACGTGCTGACCACCTCGCTGCCGGTGGTGGCCTACACCACCAGCGCGATGGACGAGGACACCGCCTACACCCTGACCAGGACCTTCTGGGAGCGCCGCGAGGCCATGGCCGAGACCTCGCCCTGGTGGCAGGCGATCTCGCCGCAGATGCTGACCAACCTCGAGGGGCCGCTGCACCCCGGCGCCCTGCGCTACTACGACGAGGTCGACGTGAAGGTGCCCGAGGCCCTGCGCTGAGACGATCCTGCCCAGATCTCGACCCGGCGGGCCCCTGTGGGCCCGCTCCGTTTCATCGATGATGTGCTGAATTCATGAACTCAAGCGACGCTTCTTCGTCGGCCGCAGCGGCTGACGCGCGTGACCCTGTTCGTTCGCCGTGGCCGGGTGCCCCGTTATGGATCGCGCTCGGTGCCCTGTCGGTGGTGTTTCACCTGGGGTTGATCTTCCACGGCCTGACGCCGGCACTGATCAGTCGGCCACTGCACATGGCGCTGGTGTTGCCCTGGGTGCTGGTGTTTTCCGCCCGCACGCCGTGGCAGCGCATCAGCGGCCTGGGGCTGACCGCCCTCGGTATCGCCGCCTGCGGCTATATTGCCTTGAACGAGGACGCCCTGAGCGGCCAGTACGGCTTTATCGACACCCCCCTGCAGATGGCGGTGGGTCTACTGCTGATTGTGGTGGCGCTGGAGGCCGCCCGGCGTGCCATCGGCTGGCCGCTGCCGCTGGTGACCGCGATCGCGCTGGGCTATGCGGCCCTGGGCCAGTACGTGCCCGGCGAGTTTGGTCATCCTGGCCTGCCCATGGCCAGCCTGGTCGGTTCGCTGACCATCGCCGAGGGCGGGCTGTGGGGCAAGCTGACCGGGGTCAGTGTCTCGGTGGTGGCGATCTTCGTGATCTTTGGTGCGGTGCTCAACGCGGGCGAGGCGGGGCGTGGCTTCATGAACCTGGCCGGCGCCGCGGCGGGCCGCCTGACCGGTGGCGGCGCCAAGGTATCGGTGATTTCTAGTGCGCTGATGGGCTCGATCTCGGGCTCGGCGTCGGCCAACGTAGCTTCCACCGGAGCCATCACCATCCCGTCCATGGCGCGACTCGGCTATCCACGCTCGCTGGCGGCGGCGGTGGAAGCGGTGGCCTCGTCCGGGGGCCAGATCATGCCGCCGTTGATGGGCGCAGGGGCCTTCGTCATGGTCGAGCTGACCGGCACCCCCTACACCGAGATCATGGCCGCGGCGCTGCTGCCGGCCTTTCTCTACTTCGCCACGGTGTGGCTCGGCATCAACGCCTTCGCCACCCGTTTCGATCTCAAGCCGGTGGCCGCCGAGGACCGCCCGGCAGCGCGTGAGGTGATCACCACCGCACTTTTCTTCGCGGTGCCCTTTGCGATCCTGCTCGAGCGCATCTTCCACGCCGGCAATACCCCCCAGTACGCCGCCAGCGTGGCGATCTTCGCAGGCCTTGCGCTGTTGGCCATGAACACCGAGCTGAAGGTGTCGGGGACGGAGTTCCGCGCCCGCCTGGCCCAGGCAGCGCTGACCGCCGGGCGCCAGATCGCGGTCATCGGCGCGATCATCCTGTGCGCCTCCCTGGTCATCGGGGTGCTGTCGCTGACCGGGCTCGGGGTCAAGGTCACCTCGGCGATACTGTCGCTGTCCGGTGGGCAGCTGTGGCCGGCGCTGCTGCTTACCGCCCTGGCCTGCCTGGTGCTGGGCATGGAGGTGCCGACTACCGCCGCCTACGTCATCTGCGTCTCGGTGGCGGGGCCGGCGCTGACCGAACTGGGCCTGCCGCTGCTGACCGCCCACCTGTTCGTGTTCTGGTTCGCGCTGCTGTCCACCATCACCCCACCGGTATGTGGTGCGGTGTTCATCGCCGCCGGCATGGCCGACGAGAACTGGCTGAAGGTGGCGGGCAAGGCCATGGCGCTGGGGGTCGGGCTCTACGTCATTCCGCTGGCGATGGTCGCGCACCCGGCGCTGCTCGACCTTGGCTCCGGCGTCTTCGCTGCCCTGGCCACCACCCTGGGCGTGCTGATCGGCCTCGGCCTGGTGTCCTACGGGCTGATCGGGCGTTTCGCCTGGTGGCTCAGGGCTGCCCTGGTGGCACTCGGGCTCGGTGTCATCTTCGTACCCTGGCCGGTGTAAAAGCGTGGTGGCAAGTATCGCGTCGCTCCGTCAGGTTTAGCCTCGATCCGCGCGACGACTCGTTTCCCTGAAGTGCTCTGCCATGGCGTCGTTGGCGCCCAGCATCGGCCCCTGCTCCCTGTCCGGGAACAGGGGCCGATTGGCGTAAAGGATCCAGGTATCCAGGGCGGGCCCCAGGGGCTGAATCAGCCGCAGCCGGTCGGGATGACGCTCGATGGCGTCCTCGGCGACGATGGCGGCGTCGGCCTGGCCGTCCAGCAGTTGCTCGAGGGCGGCGACGATGGTGGGGGCGTCGTGTTCCGCGAAGGTCGAAAGGTCGGTGTAGTGGCGGGTGGCGGGCTGTCGCAGCACGCTTTTCGGCTGGGCCACGTCAGCGCGGGCTACCAGCGCCAGCGGGCGGCTGGGGGCGATGAAGGCGTCCACCGGAAAGGCGCGATGCATGAAGCGCCCGACGCAGTCGGCGTGGCTGGGGTGGGCGCTGACCTGCAGCACATAGTCGTAGCCCCCGGCGACCAGTTCCTCGAAGGCGCCGATGAAGTCATCCACCAGGCTGATCCGGGGCTCGATGTCGGTGAGGTCAGGCTCCTTGAGCCTGCGATCATCGAGGTAGCGGGCGAGCACCAGGGCGTGGTTGCTGTCCTCGGGGCCGAGGGTGGCGAAGTGCATGGCGGTCTTCCCCTGTGGTGTGGTGCGTGGATAGCCATTGATGGATGCGGAGCAAGGAGTCGTTCGGGGTGACGGGGGGGCGTCGGGCTCTCCCTGTCGCAGGAACCTTGTAGGCGAAAGCTTGCTGTCGGGCAACTCTGGTCGCACTGTCAGGGCGCTTCGTCTCTGGCAGAATAGCCCTCCTACCGGGCAAGCGATCAAGGAATCCCAATGGCTCACCTGTTGCGCATCGTGATGATCCACGGCCACCTCGAGGGGGTGGTCGAGCTGGACGTCGACGGCCATACCAACATCTGCGGCACCAACGCCTCGGGCAAGACCACGCTGCAGCGGCTGGTCCCGGTGTTCTACGGTGAGCTGCCCAACAAGGTGGTGCCCAAGACCCGCAAGAAGTTCGACGCTTTTTATCTGCCCAACCGCAACAGCTACCTGATCTACGAGTACCGCCGCGAGGCGGGCAACGTCTGCCAGGCGGTGCTGACCCGCAAGAGCGACGGTGGCGTCGAGTATCGCTTTGTCGGTGCGCCCTACCAGCCCGGGCACTATCTGGTGGAGAGCGAGGCCGGGGTGGCGGCGCTGGACTACAGCGACTGGGCCAGCCAGCTGCGTCGTGAGGGAATTCCGGTGTCGCCCAAGCTCGGCGCTACCTCGGAGTTTCGTTCGGTGATCCAGAACGACTTCACCCACCAGCAGGGCAACCGCAAGGAAAGCCTGCGCCTTCGCCAGATGGCTGCCCAGTTCAGCCTGGTCAAGCCGGAGCATCGCATCCGTCATATGGAGAAGCTGATCAGCGCGGTGCACGCCAAGGAGGGCAAGATGGATACCCTCAAGACCATGCTGGCGGCGATCTTCGAGGAGGACGGCGTCGAACTGCCGGTGACCCGCATCCGCAATACCAAGGCGCGGGAGTGGATCGCCCAGATGCGCCAGTCCAAGCGACTGGAACCGCTGGAGCGATCGCTTGGCAAGCTCGATGAGCTCGATCAGGAGATCGCCGAGCGCGAGACGACCCTGTGGCAGTTGAAGCCCCAGCTCGAGGCCGACCGCCACCGCGCCGAGCGCACCCTGGCCGACGCCGAGGCCGAGATCGGCAACCGCCAGCGCGAGTTCCAGGAGCGTGAAGCCGCCTACGAACAGGCCCGCGATGCCCTCAACGACCGCTTGAGCGAGATGACCAGCGAGCTGGAGCAGACCCAGCGCGAGCTTTCTGACCTGCAGGCGACCTTCGAGGCCTACGAGGAGGCCGACATGCCGGCGCTGGAGCGTGACGTCCAGGCGCTGCCCCAGTGGCGCGACCAGAGCCAGCAGCTGCGCGAGCACCTGGCGGTGATGCAGAACGCCTTCCAGGAAAGCCAGTCACGCCTTGAAGGACGCCTGCGTGAGTTGGGCGATGAGCTGGCCCGCCAGACCGAGGAGACCCAGGCGCGCATCGACGAGCTGGGCGAGACCCGCGAAGAGCTGCGTGACCAGCAGTGGCGTCAGGAAAGCGAGCTCGAACAGCGCTACCAGCAGCAGCGCCAGGAGCTCGACGAGAGCTACCGTGAGCGCCTGGAAAGCGGCGTCGAGCGGCTGGCCGAGCTCAAGGCCCAGTTGGCCGCCAGCGCTGCCAGCGCCGAGGAAATCCAGGAGGCGGAGCTGGCCCAGGCTCGCCTCGACCAGGCCCAGACCGACCGCGAGGCGGCGAGCGAGACGCTGGGGGCGCTGCGCGAGGAGCTCGACACCCTCAAGCGCGCCCGTGATCAGGCCGAAAAGGAACTCGACGAGGCCCGTCATCAGCTCGCCAGGGCCGAAGCTCACACCTATGGCCTGCACCAGCAACGTGATCCGGCCCAGGGCACACTGCGTCATTTCCTGCGCTTCCATCGTCCCGGCTGGGAGCAGCGTCTGGGCAAGGTGATCGCGCCGGAGCTGCTGGAGCGCCGCGACCTGTCGCCCCGTGTCGGCGAGCAGGACCACGATGAGCTGTTCGGGGTGGGCCTGGATCTGGCCGCGGTCGAGGTGCCCGAGTACGCCCAGGAGGAGGCCAGCCTGCTGGCCGCCATCGAGCAGGCCGAGGCCGCCCAGGTGCGTGCCGAGAGCGCGGTGCAGGCCGCCGAGCGCCAGATGAAGGCGGCCAACGAGCGGGTGCAGTCCGCCGAGGAAGCGGTGCGCCGTGCGCGCATGGAGCTCAAGCGCGCCGAGTCCGAGGTCGACTACGCCCGCGACGCGCGCAGCCAGCTGCAGGAGCGTCACGCCCGCCAGCAGAAGGCGCGGCGTCAGGGCCTGGAGGAGGCGCTGGCCGCCCAGCGCGCCAGCCACGATGGGCTGAAGGAGGAGAAGCGCGCCGCCCTGGATACCCTGGCCAAGACCCACCAGGCGCAGATGCTGGAGGTGAAGGCCGACGGCCAGAGCCGCCTCGACGGCGTCGATGACCAGATCCGCCAGTTGAAGCAGTACCAGAGCGACCAGAAGAGCGAGCATCAGCGCCAGCGCAAGGAGCTAGAGGCGGCCTTCGACCGTGAACTGCAGGAGCAGGGCGTGGACCTGGCCTCGCTGAAGGACACCAAGGCGCGACTGGCCTCGCTGGACGAGCGTATCCGGCTGACCGCTTCGCGCCAGGAGCAGCTGGAAGACTATCGCCGCTTCATGCGCCTGGACTGGGGCCAGCGCAAGCCCGAGCTGGTCGACAAGGAAACCCGGCTGGTACGCGACAAGGAGGGTGCCGAGCGCGAACGAGAGCAGCGCAAGGCCGAATTCCAGTCCGACCGCGCCGCCCACCAGCAGGCGCTGGGCGAACTGAAGGCCCAACGCAGCGCCGAGGCCGAGGTGATCGACGCCTTGAAGCCACTGCTGGTGCAGGTCGAGCAACTGCCGCTGGACCCCTCTCCAGCGCCCCGGCACGATGCCCCCGGCGACGTCCACGAGCGCATCGAGCGCACCCGCCAGGCGCTGTCGGAGCGTGGGCGCGAGATGGACGCCCTGCGCAAGGGCTGCGAGCAGGTCGAAAGCGAGCTGATCAAGGGCGCCAGCACCGGCTTTGTCGATACCATGAGCGCCGAGCGCGCCAAGCTGCGCGAGGATGACGCCGCCGACGGTGCCGAGCCCAGCCCGCGCCGGCTGCTGCCGCTGCTGCGCGGGATGCTCAAGCTGCTCGAGGACCAGCAGCAGCAGCTGGTCCAGCAGGGGCGCAATCTCGGCGCCGATCTGGACAAGTTCTTTACCGTCTTTCGTGACCTCAACCGGCGCATCAGTGCCCAGAGTCGGCGGCTGTCCGAAGAGGTCGCCGACGACCTGCGCCTGGAGGGCATCACCAAGGCCGAAGTGCGCATTCAGTCGACCATCGACGAGCTGGGCTTCTGGGAGCCGCTCAAGCGCTTCGCCCAGGACTATCGCGACTGGCAGGAGACCGGCGGACTGCCGGGGGACGACTACCTCAATGCCCTGGCCGACGTGGTCGACCTGCTGCGCAGCGACCAGCAGTACAGCTTCGAGAGCCTGCTGCGCCTGGAATTGCACCTTAACGAGGGCGGCACCGACCTGGTGATCAAGAACGATCGCCAACTGCTCGAATCCTCGAGCCATGGCATGGCCTACCTGATCCTGTGCAAGTTCCTGCTGGCCTTTACCCGATTGCTGCGCGGCCAGGCCGAGATCAGCGTGCACTGGCCCATCGACGAGATCGGCACCCTGGCCTATCACAACGTCGAGAAGCTGTTCGAGGCCTGCGACAGCAACCATATCCACATCGTCGGCGCCTTCCCCAACCCGGAGTCCGACGTGCTGCTGCTGTTCCACAACCGCTACCTGATCGACCGTGACGCCGCCCAGCCGGGCCGGCGCCGGCTCAAGCGCATCGAACCGCGGTTGAGCAAGCTGGCTCAGCGTCTCAAGCAGCGCAGCGCCGAGGAGGTCACCCAATGATCGAACATGGTCCCCTGCTCGAACGGCTGCTGGCCGGCGAGTTCATCTGCGCCGTCAGCGACGAGAGCGCCTTTCGCAAGCTCCAGGACGAGGAGGTGCGCGAGCAGATCGACATCTACCTGCGCCCGCTCAACCGCCGCCTGGCCACCAACGAGGATCGCAGCGTCCACTTTCTGGCCTGGCGTCAGCTCAACGAAGACGCCCGCGAGCAGCTGTCGCGCCAGCTCGGCGAGACCGTCAACAGCCTGCTGCCGCTGCTCGAATGGCTGCAGCTGGTGCAGGAGGCGCTGGGCCAGGACTCCCTGGCGGCCCCCGGCGACGTGCTCAAGCCCGCCGAGTTCAGCGCCAAGTGCGAGGACAACCAGAGCCTGCGCGAGCGCCTGGAGCGGCTGGCCACCGATCCCTTCTTCGGCTCCCAGAGCGAGCAGCTCGACGCCCAGATGAAGCAGGTGTTCAAGCGTCTGAAGGAGCACGGCTACCTGCTGCAGCCCCACGCCGACCGCCAGGTCTTTCTGGTGACCGCCAAGATCGACTATCTGGTGGAGCTGGTGCGCTTTATCCGCGATGAAGAGAACCTGCCGGTGGATGACGAGGCGCCGGCCCGCCAAGAGACGCTGCTATGAGCGAGGAACACTCGCTCGAGAGCCGGCTGGTTGCCACCGGCACCGAGCGGCTGTCGCTGCTGGGGCGCTACGCCGACGTGCTGATGCAGGGCTATACCCGCGACGAGGTGCCGCTGGAGACCCTCACCGAAGGCGCTCTGCGCAAGCTGTTGGCGGCGCGGATTGTGTGGCGGCCCGACGAGCACGGCGCGGTCAAGCTGACCCCCAAGGTGCGCGAGCTGATCGCCGAGATGCTGGCCGACGAGACCCGCCGCCACGTCAACGCCGACGTCGGCGAGACCCTGGAGCAGATCCGCAACCTGGTGCAGAGCTACCGCGAGGCGGTCAGCCTGGGCGAGCACTGGCAGCAGGGGCCGCTGATGCTGCGTCTGCGCCAGGAGGTGGACGACCTCAACGGCCGCTTCGCCGACGCCATCGACAGCCTGTGGCAGCGGCTCAACAGTGACTTCGGCTTCGTCAGCCGACTCAACGATAAGATCCGCGAGAACGACCGCGCCCAGAAGCAGATCGTGCGCCTGCTCGACGGCATGGCGCTGATCGACTTCGACGAGCTGATCGATCTGGTCGGCAGCGACGGCTCCCTGCGCAAGCTGCTGATCAGCCAGCTGCAGCAGCAGTTGAGCCAGCACTACACCAACCTGCGCGAGGTCCAGGGAAGACTGATCGAGCTGATGGCGCGCTTTCGTCAGCAGCAGAAGCAGAGCCGGCTGGTGGCTGGCATGGCCGCCTTCCTGCGTGAGCATCCGGGCTTTGTGCCGGGCAACTACACCCGCCGCAGCGAGGTGCCGGAGCTGTTCAACCACGCAAGCCCGCTGCACGCCGCCGCCGCCCCGGCGCTGGATCACCATCGCGACGCCGAGGTGCTCACGGGGCTGCTGCACCAGTTGCCGGTGGCGGTCCACCGGCCGGAGCAGGCTGAGGTGGCAGGCCCTGCCATGGTCGAGGCGCAGAGCATGGTCGAGGCCCGCCAGCAGGCGCTCAAGCAGGACGTCGAGCGCTTCTACCTGGACGTGGTCGATCAGCAGGCGCCCGCCGCTGGCGCCTCGTCGGGCACCAGCGCCCTGGCGTATCTGAGCGAGAGCGAGCTCGAGTGGGACCCGGAGATCTGGCTGTTTCAGGTCATCGCCGAGTACCAGGGCCTGCCCCGTGAGGAGCAGCGCGCCTTTCGGCTGATCCCCGACGAGAGCCCGGCCGGGCCCTTCAACGACGTCCAGTTGATCCACGACGTCAGCCTGGCGCTGGTGGTCTAGGCAGAGGTGATACGTGATCGAACTGAGTAACCGTGCGCGCAATGTCCTGAAGAACATTCAGGGAGAACTGGATATCTCCCCCCGCACCGAGCGCAAGCGCGAGACTGCAGCTATTGCCAATATCGAGGCCTGGTGCGACGCCCACGATATTTGGCTGGATGGCTATCGCTGGGGGAAGACGCTGCGCTTTGACCGGCGTCTGTTGGCCGACATTGATGCCATGCTCGACAGCCTCAAGCAGCCGGGGTTGGGGCAGTCGCTGAGTGGCTTGTCCACGGTCGAACAGGCGAAGCTCGGGATCTGGGAAGACAAGAACGTGCGCGAGCCACCCCGACGCTATCGGGTGCTGGTGAGCGCACCAAGCACCCAGCATCGCCCCGGGTTTCCGGCAGTTGTGAGAGAGACCCTTGAGGTAGATGGGCGAACGCTTGAGCTTGCCGCCTTCGACGCCCTGGTACAGGTGGAGAATCTGGATAGCGTCCATGAGTTGAAAGTGACGCAGGCGGAGCTGGGTGGTTTCGCCAATCCGCTGGTGGTCTATCGCGGTGATAAAATCTATCGCAAGGGCTTCGATGACTTGGTGGTGGCCTGGGGGCGGCGCTTTCGCGACCAGCGACCGCACCTGTATCTGGGCGACTTCGACGCTGCCGGTGTTCGCGAAGCGCTTTCCAGCGGCGCTGACGGGATGTTGCTGCCACGCCTTTCCTGGCTAGCGCACGAGGCCGACTCACAGCACCAACGCGCGGAGCAGCTACCGTACAAGAAAGCACTCGAACGCCACTGCGCGCGTCTGCCCGCCGCCCACCCCTTGCGCGACTACCTCGCGCTGATCCTCGATCAGCAGCGTGGCCTGCGCCAGCAGTGGTTCGCTGGCCCCCTCGAGGCTGTGGCGCTGCGCTGAGTCATTTCCCTAGAGCTGGCGCCGCCAGCGATTCTCGATGGTGTCGAGTTCCGCCGGGCCGTATAGCGCCTGGGGGTGGCCGCCGTAGTGCGCCCATAGCTGGTCACCGAAGTCGAAGTGCCACCATTCGCTGGGCAGGTTGGTGAAGCCCTGGGCGGCCATGGTGTGGTAGAGCAGGCGGCGATTGTCGCGGACCTCACGTTCGGTCGCGCTGGGGGCCTCCTTGGCTTCGTAGAAGGCCGTGTGGGAGGCCGGTATCGCCTCGTCGAACAGCGTACCCATGGGCAGCGGCAGGCCGTCTTCATCGCACAAGGTCACGTCGACCGCGCCACCGCTCAAGTGCGGACTGGGGCCGGTCGGGCTGGTGCTCGGCTCTGCGACGAACTCCCGGGTGCGCTCGAGCAGTTCATCTTCGGCGATATCGGGGTGATTACCGCGAATCGCTTCCATCAAGGTCTCGAACAGGTACTGCTGGACCCGCCAGGGGCGCCAGCCGTCGAGCACGATCAAACCAACGCCCTGGGGCAGCGAGCGTGCCGCGGCGAGCACCCGGCGGTAGACGCCTTCGCGCACATAGCACTCGTTGATCGCCCCGGGGATGCCGAGGCGGGCGTAGGCCGGAAATACCTTTACCGGCGCCGGTGCCAGGCTCATCGGCACCAGCGGCTCGTCGAGCCCCTGGATGGCAATCTGGCGTAGCTGCGACCAGGCCGGTTCCGACGCGAGGGGGATCGGTGTGTGGCGCGGATCGCGGCAGGCATCACGAGAAGAGCGATCTTGGGTCATGGTTGCCTCATCCCAGGGTGGTCGGGAGCCACAGGGTCAGTGACGGCACCAGGATCAGTGCCACCAGGACCAGCAGGGCGATGACCACGAAGGGCCAGATGGTGCGAAACAGCGCGGTGATCTCCAGCCGGCTGACGGCGGCGGCGACAAAGACGCAGGCACCCATGGGCGGCGTGATCAGCGCGATGGTGATATTGAGGGTGATGATGATGCCCAGATGGACCGGGTCGATACCCGCCATCATTGCCACCGGGGCAAAGATCGGCGTCAGCAGCATCAGTGCCGAGACTTCCTCCATGAACATGCCGGTGATGAAGGTGATCAGGCTCAGCAGCAGCAGGATGACCACCGGGTTGTCGACGTAGGGGGTCAGCAGTTCGACGAACTGGTTGGGTACCTGGGCGTAGGACAACAGCCAGCTCACCGTGCTGGAAGCGGCCATGATCACGAAGATCGCCGCCGTCAGGCGGGTGGTGTCCACGCAGGCCCGCCACAGCCCGGCCAGGCTCAGGTTGCCGGCAAGCACGCCGTAGAGCGCCACATAGGCGACGGTCAGCGCGCCCGACTCGGTCGGCGTGACCAGGCCCATGACGATGCCGGCGACGATCAGGAAGGGCGCCATCAGCGCGGGCAGCGCCCCCAGGGCGGCGATGCCCAGCTGGCGCGCCCCGGGCCAGCCATCGCCCCTGGGCAGGCCCTTGCGCCTGGCGTAGACGGCGTTCATGCCCATGAAGGCGGCGCCCAGCAGCAGCCCGGGGATGACGCCTGCCAGAAACAGGTCACCCACCGAGGTATTGGTCAGAGAGGCGTACAGAATCATGAAGATGCTGGGAGGGATGATCGGCCCGATCAGCGAGCTGCCGGCGGTGAGGCCGGCGGCAAAGGCGGTGGAGTAGCCTTCCTTGCGCATGGCCGGTACCAGCAGCGAGCCCAGCGCCGAGGTGTCGGCCACCGCCGAGCCGTTGACGCCAGCGAAGAACACGCTGGAGACCACATTGACGTGGCCCATGCCGCCACGCAGGTGGCCCACCAGCAGGCGCGCCAGGGCCATCAGCCGGTCGGTCAGTTTCGAGGCGTTCATCAGGTTGCCGGCGAGGATGAACAGCGGGATGGCCATCAGCGAGAAGGCGTCGATGCCGCCGAAGAACTGCTGGGGCATCATGCGCGGGATCATCGACAGGTCGACGAAGGCAAAACCGACCACCGCGGTGGCCAGCAGCGAGATGAACAGTGGCAGGCCGAGCAGCACATGGATGATAAACACCGCCAGCATGGCGAGGGTCATGAGTGCGGCTCCTCGGTGTCCAGGGTGGGCAGCGGGTGAGGCCCGTGGCACAGCGCCATCAGCGCCAGCAGGGCGAACCCGATAGGCACGGACATCACCGGTACCGCGCGGCTGATGCCAAGCCCCTGGCTCTGGAAGATGGCCACCGACTGGGCGTACTGGAAGCTGAACCAGGCACCGCCGATGGCCAGCACCAGGGTCAACAGCCACTGGTACCAGGACAGCAGCCTGCTGGCCAGGCGCGGAATCAGCCGCTCGATCAGGGCGACACGCATATGGCCGCCCTCGATCCAGACGCTGCCAAGCGCCAGCATCACCGCGCCGATGATCAGGTAGCGGGCCAGCTCATCGGTCCAGATCGGCGCGCCGCCGGCCAGGTAGCGCGCGAGCACGCCGTAGAGCATGGCGAGCAAGTCGATCACCAGCAGGGCGCTGGCGACCCATAGCGATAGTCGCCGCAGGGCCATCAGCGGCGGAGAGTGGGCAAGTGACCAGGACATGGGCAAAGGCTTCCACGGCAGGGGTGAAGATCGGCGGAGCGCCCTCGGGCAGCATCCAATCGAGGATTATCCGGAGATTGAGGCTTTCCAGCGACCGGGCTTTAGTGAAAAGTCCCAGTTTAGAGGGGCTCAAGGCAGCCGCGCTCTGGGCAGCGCCTGGTCGACGGGTATGGCCACCAGGCGCTTGCTTGGGCTGTCTGGCTCAGGCCCGCCAGGGCCTGAGCACGGTCTAGCGGTTATTCGCTGCTGAGCTCGACGCCAGCGTCATCCAGGGCCATGTCGATGTAGCGCTGCTCGATGTTCTGATCCTTGAGCCACTCCAGATAGGCCGGCTGGCCCTGCTGGCGGAAGGCCTCGAGCTGGTCGGCGCTGGGACGGATGACCTCCATGCCCTGCTCCTCGAGGTAGGTGATGCGCTCGTCGACCTTGGCCTGGTTGTGCTCACGAGCCAGCTGGTTGGCCTCGGCCACCGCCTCGCGGAAGGCCGCCTGGGTCTCTTCATCCCAGCCGTTGATCATGCTGGCGTTGCCCACCAGGAACTGGTCGGAGTACTGGATGTTGGCCAGCGTCAGGTAGTCCTGCACCTCGTACAGGCTGCCCAGGATGATGTACATCGGCGGGTTCATCTGGCCGTCGGCGACGCCGGTCTTCAGCGCCATGTAGACCTCGGTCCAGGGGATCGGGGTGCCGGAGGCGCCAAAGGCTTCGTACAGGGCCACCTGACTCGGGTCCATGGCGCGGAAGCGCAGGCCCTCGAAGTCGGCCGGCTCGGCGATCGGTGTCTTGTCGTTGGTGAAGGCCAGGAAGCCGCCTTCCTCGACCACCGCCAGCAGCTCAAGTCCGGCGCGGCCCTCGAGATCGTCCTTCACCGCCTGCCAGTAGGCGCCTTCGTCGAAGAAGGTGCGGGCGTCATCGAAATCCTTGAACAGGAAGGGGATGGCGCTGACGAATACCTCGGGAACGATCGGCGACATGCCGGCGAAGGAGGCGATGTTCAGGCTCGGCGAGGCCATGGTCTGCTCCATGCGCTCCTGCTCTTCACCCAGCATGCTGTTGGGGTAGAGCTTGAGCTCGAGCTCACCGCCGGTCTTTTCTTCCACCAGTTCCTTGAGGTTGGTGGCGAAGACGTGGACGGCGTTCTTGTCCGGATCCGGGGCGCCGTTGTAGCTCAGGTTGACGGTGGTGGCGGCCAGCGCCGAAGCGGCCGACAGGCTCAGCGCCGCAGCGGTGGACAGGGCGGCGACCAGGGGAAGGGGACGAAACAGGCTCATGGGACTCTCCGGTGTTGTCGTGTTGTTGTAAAACGGCATCGTTGCAAGTCGATATCGAGACTAGGCGTTGTCGCGTTGACTAATCAAACCCTATGGCGTTGATCTTCAGGCAACGCCTCAGTAGCGGCAAGCTGCCTTGACGCGAGGGGCGTCATCCTGAAAGAAGCGCATGCCTCGTCTGAGATGGGACAGGCACGCCTCGGCGGCCACCGAGAGCGGTCGATCCTGGCGGCTGACGATCTGGGCGCGGGCACCATTGAGCACCGGATGGGCCAGCGGCAACACCCGGATCAGCCCCTGCTCGATATCGTCGGCAACGGTCAGTTCCGGCATGAAGGTGACACCGATCCCGGAGCGCACGAAGTTCTTCAGCACCGCCACCGAATTGGTGTGCAGCCGTGAGGTCAGATGCAGGCGCTCCTGGTGGGCCACCTGATCGACCATCTGGCGCATGCCGAAGGGGTTGTCCATCAGCGCCAGCGGCCAGTCGCTGATCTCGTAGAGGGTCAGCGGCGTCTGGCGCCGCGTCAGCGGGTGGTCGGCGGGTACGATCAGGTCCAGCGGGTGGCGGCGCTCGACATGGCAGTGCAGCGTCGGGTCCACCGGTGGGGCATAAAGCAGCGCCAGGTCCACCTCGCGATCGCGGATCAGGGCCATGGCCTCGTTGACGCCGGCCATCACCACCACGATGTCGATGCCCGGGTGGGCGGTCATGAAGGTCTGCAGCGGGGCGTTGATCAGATCGGCGATGAAGCCTTCGCCCACCGCCAGACGGACCTCCCCGCTGTTCAGGCTCTGCAGGGCGTTGAGCCGCGACAGGGTGGCGCTTTCGGCGTCGCACTGGGCGCGATGGTGGTCGACCAGCAGGCGCCCGGCTTCGGTCAGCGAGACGCCGTCGGGGTGGCGGGTCAGCAGGGGCGTCGCCAGCTCTTCTTCCTGGCGCCGGATCAATCGGCTGATGGCCGAAACGTCCACATTGAGGTGGACGGCGGCGGCGCGCAGCGAGCCACGGCGCTGCACTTCACACAGATAGGCCAGGGCACGGCCGTTGAGCATCGGAATTCCTTGGTCGTGGTGGGGCGGTGTCTGTCATTGTCCTGCAAGTGGCTTGGCGGCGCAGGCGGAGAGTGGCAGACTCATCAGGCCCAAAAGGCATAGATCAATAACCATAACGCAAAAAAGGAATCTCACGGATGCGATCGTTTTCCCGCCCCCTGCTGCTTGGCGCCCTGATCGGGCTCTCCGCCCTTGCTTCCACCACCGTTCAGGCGGATGAGCCACTCAAGCTGGGGGTGGATATCCCGTTCGAGCCCTTCGAGTATCGTCTTCCCGATGGCACCCTTGCCGGTTTCGAGGTGGAACTCGGGGAAGAGGTGTGCCGGCGCATCCAGCGCCAGTGCGAGTGGGTCGAGCAGAGCTGGGACGGCATCATCCCGGGGCTGATGGCGCGCAAGTACGACGCCATCATGTCATCGATGGCGATCACCGAGGAGCGCAGACAGCAGGTGCTGTTCTCCGAACCCTACTACTCCAACCCCAGCGTGTGGGTGACCCTGCGCGACCAGCAGATCGACCCCGACGATCGTGACAGCCTCGAAGGCCTGACGGTGGGTGTACAGCGCGGCACCATCCGCGATCGCTTCATCACCGACACCTATGGCGACATCATGGAGGTTCGTCGCTACGCCACCGCCGAGGACCTGGCGCTGGACGTCAAGACCGGACGCCTGGACAGCGCCTTCATGTACTACCCGCTGGCGCTGGCCAATCTGCAGGTGGACGAGGCCGACAGCGAGGTGGTGGTCAGCTCCGAGTTGATCCGTGAGCCCAAGTCGTACTTCGGCCATGGTGTGGCGGTGGCCTTCCGTCCCCGCGACAAGGAGCTCGCCGAGCAGTTCAACCAGGCCCTGGCCGAGATCAAGGAAGACGGCACCTACGACGAGCTGATGCACAAGTACGTGGACTACGACATCAAGATCTGAGGATGGTCTGGCCTGGCCGGACCCTCGCCAGGCCCAGTAAGCGATTTTGCTACCGGTAGTTGGAACACGAAAAGGGCGGCCATTGGCCGCCCTTTTTGTTGCGCTAGCTGGGCTTATGTCGCTGCCAGAGGCGTATCCGGGTCCGCGCGGTGCTTCAGGCCCCGGTCTCGGCCTTGGCGCCGGGCTCGAGTATCTCCCGGGCCAGGTTGCGTCCGGCCTGGGTCAGGTGCAGACGCTCGCCCTCCTGGACGACCAGATGGCGCTGGCGCGAGCGCTCCACCACCCGCTCGGCACGGGCGGGGTCCCACATCAGGTGATCACGCAGCGCCATGGTGACGTTTTCTACCGCCTTCTCCGGGCCGTCCTCGTGGTGATAGAGGTGCACCATCAGGGTACGGCTCTCGTTCAGCTCGCGCTGGCGGCGACGTTCGAGCCATTGAGCGAAGACGCCGTAGCGCGGGCCGAGGAGGAAGGCCAGGGCGAGGAAGACGCCGGTCATCACCGCCATCATGCCGCCGATGGAGACGTCCCAGGCCACCGCCAGATAGTAGCCCGAGACGCTGGAGGCGGCGGCGATCAGCGAGGCGTAGACGAAGATCTTCCACAGCCGGTCGGTGAGCAGGTAGGCCGCCGAGGGCGGCACGATGACAAAGGCCACGAACAGCACCGCGCCCACAGCGTCGAAGGCGGCCACCGCGGTGCCGCTGGTCAACAGCAGCAGCGCATAGAACAGCGCGGTCGGCGCGAAGCCCAGCGCCTTGGCCAGGGCGCTGTCGAAGGTGGCGAGCTTCAGCTCCTTGTAGAAGGCCGCTACGAAGGCCAGGTTCAGCGCCGTCATGGCGCCCATGGAGACCAGCGCCCGGGGCACCTCGACACCGCCGATAGGCAGGGTGTCGAGCCACACGAAGCCGATCTCGCCGAGCAGCACGGTGTGGGCATCGATGTGCACGTCGCTGGCGTAGAGGTTGATCAGCAGGACCCCGAGGGAAAACAGCACCGGGAACACCAGACCGATGGCGGCGTCCTTCTTGACCTTCTGGGTCGACACCAGCAGCTCGGTAAGAAACACCGTGAAGATGCCGGTGAGCGCCGCACCGATGATCTGCAGCGGGCCGCTGGCCTGGTGGGTCAGCAACCACACCACCACGATGCCGAAGACGATGGAGTGTCCGATGGCGTCGGACAGCATGCTGGTGCCGCGCAGTACCAGAAAGGTCCCGACCAGGCTGGAGGCGATGCCGACGAGGGCGCCGACCAGCATGATCATCAGCGGAATATTGTTGAACAGCGATGCCATCATGCGCGGCCTCCCCGGCCCAGGTCATCGAGGATGCGTTCGGCCTCGCGACAGCCTTCCGGCGTCAGTACCCAGCGCTTGTGGTCACCGGGTTCGTGGGACGGCGGGGTCTGCTGGGTGATCAGGCCACGGGCGGTCAAGCGCTCCAGCGCGCGCCGGCTGTCGGTGCCCAGGTAGGCGTCCACCATGCGTTTCTCGGAGCGATACTGGCGATCGGCGTGGTGGCTGGCGAGCTGGTAGAGGGTGGTGAGCACCCTCTGGTGACGTAGCTGGCGCCGATCACGCTGAAGCTTGAGGATTTCCCACACAAAGCCCCGGTGAGGCGCAAACAGCAGCGATACCAGCACCACGCTGGACAGGCTCAGGATGATCAGCGGCCCGGTGGCGAGCCCCGGACCGAGGGCACTGATCAAGGCGCCGGTGACGCCACCGACGATACCGAACAGCGCCGACAGCATGACCATGGTCTCCAGTTTGTTGGCCCACTGACGCGCCGCCACCGCCGGGGCGATGACCATGGCAGCCATCAGCACCACGCCGACCATCTGCAGGCCGACCACCACGGCCAGGGCGATCATCACTGTCATCAAGGCCTCGAGCAGTGTGACCGGCAGGCCCTGGGTGGCAGCGAATTCGGCGTCGAAGGACACCAGCTTGAATTCCTTCCACAGCCCACCGACCAGCACCAGCGCCACGCCGCTGACGCCGGCCATGATCCACAGGTCGCTGCGCAGGGTGGCGGCGGCCTGGCCGAACAGGAAGGCGTCGAGCCCCCCCTGGGATGCGTTGCCGGTGCCCTGGATATAGGTCAACAGCACCACCCCTATGGCGAAGAACACGCTGAGCGAGATGCCCAGGGCAGCGTCGGTCTTGAGCCGGCTCATGCGGGTCAGCAGCAGCATCACCAGCGCCGCCAAGGAGCCTGTGAACAGCGCGCCGGCAAGGATGCTGCCCATCTCGCGGCCCCCGGCGATGATGAAGCCCAGGCAGACACCGGGTAGCGCCGCGTGGGACAGGGTATCGCCGAGCAGGCTCTGCTTGCGCAGCACCGCGAAACAGCCGAGCACGCCGCTGACCAGACCCAGCATCGCCGCGCCCATCACCACGTTTTGCAGGGTGTAGTCGCCGAGCAGGGCGTTCAGGCTCATCTCGGCACCTCTTCGCGACTTTCCTGCGGGCGCGCCTCGGGGCGCTGGCCGGCGAGCTCGCGCTCGGCGGGAATGGCGCCGGTGACATCGTCGAGCAGGGCGATCTGGCCGCCGTAGGCGCGGCGCAGGTTGTCGGCGGTATAGACGTCGTTGACCGGCCCCTGGGCGATCACTCGCACGTTGAGCATCAGCATCCAGTCGAAGTAGCTGCGCACCGTCTGCAGGTCGTGGTGGACCACGATCACCGTCTTGCCCTGGTCCCGCAGCCTGCGCAGGATGTCGACGATGGCGCGTTCGGTGGTGGCGTCGACACCGGCCATGGGCTCATCGAGGAAGTAGACGTCGGCCTTCTGAACCAGCGCCCGGGCCAGGAACACCCGCTGCTGCTGGCCGCCGGACAGCTGGCTGATCTGGCGATCGGCAAAGCCGTCCATGCCGACCATCTCCAGCGCCTGCATGGCCTCGTGTCGCTCGCGGCGGCCGGGCCGCCTGAGCCAGCCCAGCCGGCCGTAGAGGCCCATGCCGACCACGTCCTGTGCGGTGGTGGGAAAGTCCCAGTCCACCGTGGAGCGCTGGGGCACGTAGCCGACCCGCCGCCGCGCCTGGCGGTAGGGGCGCCCATGCAGGGTGACGTGGCCGGCGACGCTGGGCACCAGGCCGAGGATGCTCTTGATCAAAGTGCTCTTGCCGGCGCCGTTGGGGCCGACGATGGCGGCCATGACACCGGGCGGTACGTCGAAATCGATGTCCCACAGCACCGGCTTGCCATGGTAGCTGACCGTCAGGTCCTCCACGTGGAGGGCCAGGTCGGGTTCGTGGAGCTGCTCGCTCATGGTGTGGCTCCTGTCGACCTCGCGGTGGCGTTCAAGCGCTGCGGGGTGGTGGTGTTCACTGGTCGGCGTCCTGGCTGGCGGAGGCGATCTGCGCCGCGAGGGCCTCAGGCAAGGGAGCGGGCTGACCGCCCAGGGCGCTGACGATATGCTCGGTGTTGCTCTTGAGCATGCCGATGTAGGTGCCCTCCAGGGTGCCCTTGGCGCCCATGGCGTCGGAATAGAGCTGACCGCCGATCTCGACCCGGTGGTCCTGATCGGCGGCGGCGTCGATCACCGCCTGGACGGTGCGCGGATTGATGGTGCTCTCGACGAACATGGCGGGAACGCCACGCTCGACCACCAGCTCGGCCATGCGGCGAATATCGGCCACGCCGGTCTCGGTGGCGGTGGATAGCCCCTGGATGCCGGCCACCTCGATGCTGTAGGCGCGTCCGTAGTAGCCGAAGGCGTCGTGGGCGGTCACCAGGATGCGCTGCTCGGCCGGGATGCTGTCGATGCTGGCCTGAATCCAGTCATCGAGTTCGGCCAGTGACGCCTGGTAGGCCTCGGCGCGCTGCTGCATGGCCTCGGCACAGTGCGGACGCTGCTCTCCCAGCAGTTCAGCGATGACCGGAACGTTCCGGGCCCAGAGTCCTGCATCCATCCACAGGTGGGGGTCGACGCCATAGGCGTCCTGGGTGTGGATAAGTTGGTCGTCGCCGACGGCCTGTTCACTTACCGCGGCGGTGGGCTTGATCCGGGAAAATCGATCGAACACCTTGCCGAGCTGGCCCTCCAGTGAAAAGCCGCTGTAGAGGATCAGCTCGGCCTTATCGAGATCGTGCACGTCGCGGGCGCTGGCCTGGTACAGGTGGGGATCGATCCCCGGCCCCATCATGGTGTTGACCGCGACGCAGTCGCCGCCCACCTGCTCGACCAGATCGCCGAGCATGCCGACGGTGACGACCACATCCAGCGGCGCCTGCGTCTTCGCGGCGTCGGATTGGGCGTGAACCTGGGTGGTGGTCAGAGCGGCCAGCGAGGCCAGGGTCAGCAGGGCCGAAGCCGGGGCTGAACGACGCATGAACAGGGCTCCTCGGGGCAAGAACGACGCGCAAGCAGCACCGAAGTGCTATTTGGCTATCATTTATAGACGTGGCTAAGTTTTGGCGCCTAAGGCCCCTCGCGTCAAGCGTAGAGCGCTAATCGAGGTGATCGAGTCAGGCTATTCGCGCGTTGGAGCGCACCGACAGGCCCACTAGCCTGGAGGTGGCCAGGGGCTGGCTGAGGGCTGGCATAGTGTTGGCAGAGGGGGGGCACGGAGCCTGATGGGCTCCGGCGATGGCGTCAGCGTTTCAGAAAGCGTTCGAAGGCGGCCAGGGTCTCGGCGCTGACATGGTGCTCGATGCCTTCGGCGTCGACCCGCGCGGTTTCGGGATTGATGCCCAGCTTGATCAGGAAGGCTTCGACGATCTGGTGTCGTTCGCGGCTGGCATCGGCCAGGGCCTTGCCCTTGTCGGTCAGGAAGATGCCGCGGTAGGGGCGCTTGATGATCAGGCCCTCGTCATCGAGACGCTTTAGCATCTTGGCGACGGTGGGCTGGGCGACGCCCAGGCGGCGGGCGATATCGGTCTGGCGCGCTTCACCGCCGTCGGTGATCAGATCCGAGATCAGCTCGACGTAGTCTTCGATCAGTTCGGTGCGGCGGGCGTCTCGTGCCTTGCGAAACCCCTCGACGTGGCTTTCCGGGGAAATCAGCGATGCGCGTTCGTCGTGGTTGAGGGGGTCGTTCATGGGGGATGGAGTCGCCTCGGGTCAGGGTGTCCATCTTGCCAATTGGTGGCGGTAATGCAAGTTCAGCAAAGGTGATACCTCACGTAGAGGTGTTCCGCGGGAAGAGGCGTACCCGCGTCGAGACCTTCTCGCATATGCCCATGTCAGAGAAATCGTCAGCCCTGAAGCAGTGGCATCGCCGATCCACCTGCCGGCAGTCGGCGGCGCGACGACAGGGCCAGGAATTGATGGAGGGGAAGGGGCTTCGAGTACAGGTAACCCTGGAATGAACGACAGCCCAGCTCCAGCAGCCGCTTTTGCTGCTCCACGGTTTCGACACCCTCGGCGATGACACCGAGTTGCAGGGTCTGGGCGAGGGCGATGATGGTCTGGGCGATGGGAGCCGCAGTGGGGTCATCGGTCAGATCGCGGACGAAGGCCACATCGATCTTCAGGCTGTCCAGCGGGAGGCGCTTGAGGTAGGCCAGAGAGGAGTAGCCGGTACCGAAGTCATCGATGGCGAAGCGCACCCCGAGGGTGCGCAGGTGGGTCAGGGTATCGATGACCGGATAGGCCTCACCCAGCATCAAGGACTCGGTGAGCTCCAGGGTCAGCTGGCTTGCAGGCGCCCCGGTATCCGTCAGGGCCCTCTCCACGCCGGTGACGAAGTCGGCGCGCTGGAATTCCCGGGCGCTGACGTTGACCGACAGGGTCCAGGCGCTTCTGTGGGGGTCGTGTTGCCAGTCGGCCAGCAGCTCACAGGTCTTGCGCAGCACCCAGTTGCCCAGTTCGATGATCTGGCCGGTGTCCTCGGCCAGGCTGATGAAGGCACTCGGCGAGACCAGCCCCAGCTCCGGATGCTCCCAGCGCAGCAGTACCTCTGCGCCGGTAATCGTGCCCTGGTGATCGACCTGAGGCTGCAGGTACTGGCGCAATTGCTCGCCGACGACCGCGTCCTTGAGCTGTCGCTCGAGCCTGAGTCGAGCATTCAGGCGCTCGACCATGCTGGCTTCAAAGGCGCAAGGACGCTGGGCGGCCTCGCTCTTGCTCTCGAGCAGGGCCAGGCCAGCGCGCTTGAGCAGTTCGCTGACGCCGAGGTCACCGCCACGAAACAACAGGTAGCCGCCGCTGACGCGGCAGCTGTGGCGCTCGCCGGCCAGCGAATAGTCGCCGTTCAAGGATTCCAGTACGCTGCGTGCCTTTTCCCTGGCCTGCCCCATGGCATTCTCAGGGGAGACCGAGAGACCGTCGTAGAGCAGCGCAAATTCATTGCTGCTCAGCCGCGCCAGATCGTTGGCTTGCCTGGCCCAGGGCCTGAGACGGGCCGCCAGCGCCTTGAGCAGGCGATCCCCGGTGGCCTGACCGAGGGCATCATTGATGCCCTTGAAGTTGTCGATATCCACCAGCAGCAACATGATGTGCCGGCCACTGATGTCGCTGGCCAGTTGCAGGGCGTGGATGCGCTCCTGCAGCGAGCTGCGATTGGGCAAGGTGGTCAGACCGTCGTGATAGGCCTGGTAACGGATATGCTGCTGGGCGTCATGGTGGGCGGAGGTATCGCTGAGGGTGGCGACAAAATGCCCACTTCCTTCCTCGTCGGCGCGTACACGATTGATGCTCAGGCGCGCAGGGAAGCGGCGACCTTGGCGGTGTCGGACCTCGACATCGCCGATCCAGGCGCCATTTTCTCGCAGCGAGCGCAGTACCTGGCTGCGATGCTGATCGAGCCGCAGCAGGGTGTTGAGCTTGAGCATCGAGTGGCCCTGGAGGTCGGTGTGGGGCACTCCTGTCAGGGTCTCGAAGGCGTGGTTGCACATGATCATGCGGGCACGCTGATCCAGCAGTACGACGCCATCGTGCATCGATTCGATGACATCCACCAACTGGCGGCGTGAGACCTGCATGCGCATGGCGCTGTCCTGTAGTCGCCTGTCGACAAGCACCGTGACCAGGGTGGCCACCGCAAACAGAAATGACAGCACGGCGACGGCGGTGGCCAGTAGCGAGCCGTGATGGGCCATTGGTGCCGTCGCCTGCCAGCCTGGGTCCGGCAGAAAGTACACCGCCATCATGGCCGAATAGTGCATGCTGCAGATGGCCAGGGCGGCGAAAACTGCTGCCAGCAGGCTGCCCAGGCGAATGCCCTGCACGCGGGGCAAATGTCTGGACGCATGGAAGCTGTAGATGCTGGCGATACCAAAGGGCAGCGAGATCACCAGTGACAGCAGCAAGGGAATGGGAGCGAAGCGCATGCTGGCAGGCGCCTCCATGGCTGCCATGCCGGTGTAGTGCATGGTGGCGATACCCAGCCCCAGCAGGCATCCCGCGATGATCTTGCGCGTGGTGGACAGTCCCCTGCGAGCCATCGCCGCCACGGCGATCAGGCCGGCGACCACCGCCGGCAGCAAAGAAGCCAGGGTCAGCCACAGACCATGATGGGCGGGAAAGGGCAGACGATAGGCGAGCATGCCGGTGAAGTGCATGCTCCAGATGCCTAGCCCCATCATGGTGCCACCGGCCAGCCACCAGGCCCTGCGTCGATGTTGCCATCGCGCAGAGTGAACGCGTTCGCCGACGGCCATGGCCGAATACACCGATACCAGTGCCACCAGACACGACAGGACGACGAGCCAGGGCGTGTGTACTCCTTGTATGGCCTGGGCGACCTGCGGGTAGGTAATAAAGATGGGCGGCATGGGTCGGGGTGGGTCCCTTGTAGTAAGGCCTTAAGACAACCTCTTCATTGATTAGCATGACCTGGCGCGTAGAGCAAAGGCTCCTGCCGGGCTGAGTGGTCGCCACGCCAGCATGATGGATCCGCGTTTGAGTATAGAATTGTCGGTCAATGCTTGCGTGATACAGGGCGCTATATTGTTGTCCTGGCGGTGAAAAAAGTGTAAATGCCGGCGTCTGGCTCAGAGAAGAAAATCATAGTAGGCAGGCGTTGTCAGGCGCTGAGACAGCGCTGATAAAGTGCCGTTGTCTTTAGTCGAGTCGACCTTGGTTGCCGATTCGGGCAAAGCTTTACGTGGCCCCCTGTTACATCAGGAAAGCATTCTGGTATTTCCGTGCCTCTTCACGATGAGCTTTGGAGCAAATGGGCGGACAGCTGTGACGTTTTCCTCCGGGTGGGCCGGTGACGGCCAGTGAAAGCGCTTCACCTCGCGGCGCTGGCGTGCTGACGCCAGCGGAGCGTGGCGTTCAACCCTCCAGACTCACGGTTGTTCAGGCTGACTTCGACCTCTTGCTGATGAGCCAGTGCAAGCACGATGGAAAGGCCCAGACCGCTACCGGTGATGGTGGCGTCGCTGGCGCGATGGAAGCGCTCGGCGACACGCTCCATGTGCGTATCGGGAATGCCGGGGCCGCTATCGAGGATGCTTAGGCGAACACCCTGGGGCTCTGCCTGGAGGATGGCTTCGATGGTGCCACCGTCGGGTGTGTAGCGCAGCGCGTTGTCCAGCAGATTGCGGATCATGATGCCGAGCTCCGTGGCATTGCCCATGACCGTGGTCGGGTCGACGTCTTCCAGGCGGAGTTGCTGGCCACGGGCGTCGGCCAGCGGCCAGAGCTCGGCCGCGAGGTCCAGCAGCAGGGAGCGCAGGTCTACGCTTTCCGGTGCCGCGGCGGTGTGGCGATCGACCCGTGCGAGTACCAGAAGCTGCTCTACCACGCGCTGGAGTCGTTCGACACCCTGACGAGCCTTGGGCAGGGCGTCGCCTTCGCCCGCCAGGGCGTTGTCCAGGTGGATCTTGAGGGCTGCCAGCGGAGTGCGCAGCTCGTGGGCGGCATCGGCGGTAAAACGTCTCTCCTTTTCCAGGGTCGCCTTGAGTCGCCCGATAAAGTCATTGAGCGACCCTCTGAGGCCAGCCAGTTCCGTCGGTACGTCCAGTGCTATGCGGCTGAGGTCGGCGGAGTCGCGATGCTCCACCTGCTGCGATAGTCGCTCGATGGGGCGCAGGCCGCGCCGGATATGACGCAGCGCCAGCAGCAGGCACAGCGGCATCAGCAGTAGCATGGGCCAGAGGTGATTGAGCGCGATGCGCTCGATGATGTCGAGAAAGAAGTCCTGCTCGATACCGATCTGTAGCCACAGACCACGACCCGGGTCATGCAGGGCAAAGACCCGCCAGCGAGACTCGCCCAGCGATCGCCACTCGAAACCCTGCTCACCAGGTGGCGGCATCTGGGGCTGGCGATCGACGTCTTGCCATCCAGGGCCAATCACCACCGGCTGGCCGGTCTCGGTCCACAGTCCGAAGCCCATCTTGCGCTCTTCGTGGTGATAGGTCTGGCCGGGTGCCACCGGCAGGTCATCGGACGTGCCGCTGTCGGTGTACAGGTGGGCGCTGGCCTTGCGCTGGTCCATCCATCGGGCCAGACGTTGATAGTCGTCTGCCTCGGGTGCCTCGGGGAGCATGCTCATCAGCCCCCTGCCGGTGAAGGCGAGCTGGGCATCGAGGATCTCCTCCAGCTCGTTTTGCGAGATCAGCCAGGCGGCCACCACCGACAATAGCGCCACCATGGCCAGGGATAGGGCCAGGGTGCGGAAAAGATAGCGATGGATCGACATCACGGGGTGATGGCCAGGAAGTCGGTATTGAGGCGATAGCCGATGCCACGCACCGTGGTGATCATCTCCTTGTGCAGCTTCTTGCGAAGATGATGTACGTGAACTTCCAGCGCGTTGGACTCGAGTTCTTCGCCCCAGCCGTAGAGCAGGCTCTCCAGGCGGGGACGCGACAGTACCTGGCCGGGATGACGGGCGAGCTCGATCAGCAGGGCGAACTCGCGACGACTCAGGGCGATACCGCGTCCCTCCCAGTCGACACAATGGCGAGCCTCATCGATGCACAGTGTGCCGACGTCGATGGTGGAACTGGCGCGACCGGCCGCTCGTCGAATCACCACGCGCAGGCGCGCCAGCAGTTCCTGGAGGTCGAAGGGCTTCAGTACATAGTCGTCTGCCCCGGCGTCCAAGCCCTGGATACGTTCTTCCACGGCGTCACGGGCGGTCAGGATCAGGACCGGCAGGGCAGTTTGCTGGCGCAGGCGTCTCAGGACCTCCAGTCCATCGCAGTCGGGCAGGCCAAGGTCGAGGATCACCACCGAGAACGCCTCCAGGGTCAGCGCCTCGAGGGCCGGCTTGCCGCAGGTGAACCAGTCGACTGCATAGCCCTCTCGTTCAAGTGCGACCTTGATACCGTCCCCCAACAGAGGGTCATCCTCCACCAGTAGTGCCCGCATGGCGTCTTCTCCGTCGATCTACCCAACTGTCTCTCAGGCAGTATGGGGCGCAAAACCTTAATCTACGCTTAAGGATCGACGGGAGCCTTGATCCGGCGCTGTTCTCTGGCTAGGCGCTGTCCGAAAAGTCGACGATCGAAGGTTAGACAAGGCAAAAATCGGTGAGAAAGCGCAGTTTACGGGGTGTAAATGAGCATTTTGATCCGATTTTTAACGCCGTATTACCGAGCGCAGGCACTTTTCAGACAAGCCCTAGGACTGCGAATCGTGCCTGGGCTTGCCGGTACGCTCGGCCGACGCCATCTTTTCCAGTTCGTCTTCGCTCATCGAGTCGTACATCGACCGGGCGGCACCGTCGAGTTCGCTCACCTTCTGTTCTCCGCGCTTGGCAGCGAGGGCCGCTCCTGCCGCCATCTGCTGGGCTTTCGATTTCGCTGGCATGGTTACCTCCTTGAAGGGAAAGAAGATTGTCGTACCGGCGTTAATAGTTTGCTGCCTGGCAGGCTCGACAGACCCAACGACGAAAAGCCAGACTCCGCCAGGTTCGACCCGGATCAGTCCCAGCATAATCACTTGCCATTTACGTCTTCAACGCCAGTTGCCTGAATACCGAAACGTATCCAGAGGCGAGTGGGCGAAATCATATGAAAGGAAGAGCGACGTTCGCCAGGGAGTGTGTCGGCCTGTGTTCTTTCGTGGAGGTGTCCTTTCGCTGGAGGTTTTTGCGCTTTTGCCTGGGCACAGCGGTGCTACCTTGGCCGCCGCTGAATCTGACCGTCGAGATTCGAAGTAATGTGAAGAAGTGAAGTCACACGGCGTTACAACTCTTTTCAATAAGAAGTACGAAACAGCGCCCTGCTCTGGCAGCGTCTGATGGCGACGTAAAGGATTACCTTGATGACTTTCGAATTGACGTTGTTTAGACGCTATTGCAACAGCTTTGACATAAAGCGCCCATCGAGTCTTGTCCGCGACGGTTTATTGGTGACTCGGGCAGGCGTGGCGTCTTCGTCTTTCGTTCAGCGATTCTGCCATGACAAGGGAGCAAGCCACCATGCGAGATACACAGGATCTTTTTCCGACACGCCTGGAGCGCAAGCTGGGCATGTTCGAGCGCATCGACCCGGTCGTTCATTGCGATGAACAGCAGCGAGCGAACGGCCCCCTCAGCGAAGAAGAGCTTGATGAGTTTGATAGAAAAGGCTTTCTCTCTTTCGAGAACTTCTTCGACAAGGAGGAGATGGATGCCTTTATCCAGGAATTGCGGGAGTACGAGGAAGACGAGGACCTCAAATTGTCCGAAGGGACGGTGCTGGAGCCCGGAAAACAGGAGATCCGGTCGATCTTCGGCATACATCAAGTCTCGGATCGTTTCAGCCGTCTGACACGGGACCCGAGGCTATTGGCCATGGTGCAGCAGATACTCGGTAGCGACGTCTACATCCATCAGTCGCGTATCAACTACAAGCCCGGCTTCAAGGGGAAAGGTTTTGACTGGCACTCGGACTTCGAGACCTGGCATAGCGAAGACGGCATGCCTCGGATGCGGTCACTGAGCTGCTCGATCATCCTGACGGATAACGGTGAATTCAACGGCCCATTGATGCTGATTCCCGGGTCCCACAAGCAGTTCGTTCCTTGTGTCGGACGCACCCCGGAGGACAACTACAAGGAGTCATTGAAGAGCCAGGACATCGGTGTTCCTGATGCCGCCAGCCTGAAGAAACTGATGCTGGAGAACGATATAGAGGCGCCGAAAGGCGATTCTGGCTCATTGGTGATGTTCGAGTGCAATACGCTGCACGGCTCCAATATCAATATGTCCTGCTGGCCGAGGAGCAATCTGTTCTTCGTCTATAACAGTGTCGAGAATACCCTCCACGATCCCTACTGCGGCAACAAGCCTCGCCCCGAGTTCCTGGCCACGCGCAAGGACTACAGCCCGCTCACACCTGTCGAAGGAAAGCGTCAGGAAGAGTGAGAGCCGACGCCACCTACCTCTCCGCCATCACAGGCACTGTCACGCGCTTACCTGGCCATCGTCGCTGGGGCTCGAGATCTTCCAGCAGCAAACGCCACCTTGATACACAAGGTGGCATTTTCGTCGGTGTTGATGGAGGCAGCGGGAATCGAACCCCTGGGTCTGTAGAGAGCGCCGACTTTGCCCTTGGCTCTGCTTTTCTGGGGGTGTGCCCTGAAACGAAAAATGCCACCTTTGGGAAGGTGGCATCTTTCTGGTGTTGGTGGAGTCGGCGGGAATCGAACCCCCTGGGTCTGTAGAGAGCGCCGACCTCGCCCTTGGCTCACCGTATCTTCCGGGTACAAAAAAGCCACCTTCAGATGAGGTGGCCTTTTCGTCGGTGTTGGTAGAGGCGGCGGGAATCGAACCCCTGGGTCTGTAGAGAGCGCCGACCTCGCCCTTGGGTCTTCTTTGCCTTTGGAAACTGTCGGGCACAAAAAAACCTCCACAAGGGAGGTTCTTTCGTCGGTGTTGGTGGAGGCGGCGGGAATCGAACCCGCGTCCGCCGACACTCGCCCATTGGCTCTACATGCTTAGTTCCGTCATTTGATTTAACGCCTCGGGCTCCGACGGGCAGGATCCCGAAACGCGATTCCTCCAAAGTTTAGCGATTGACGAGAGGACAGCGCCAACCGCGATCTCACCTATCTTGGCTCGTAGCCCATTGGCAACGGATGAGCACGTCGCCGCCGGGTAGGACTAGAAGCTAGCAGTTTTTACGCTGCCAGCGCGCCCTGAGCGTAGTTTTCGTCGTTTGCGACTATTTAGTCGTGATGTTGGATTTACGAGATACATCACGCTCTCGGCATGCACCTCAGGGGTTGTCATCGGCGTCGAAACCATGTCGCCCCCGTAACGCCCCGCCAGTGTACCAAAGATCCGGCGGTCTGTACTACATCTGACGGCTCAGGCGCGGTTTTGTTCCCGCATGACGCGGCCCTTCTGACGCTGCCAGTCGCGATCCTTCTCGGTGGCGCGCTTGTCGTGGAGCTTCTTGCCCGTCACCAGCGCCAGCTCACACTTCACCCGGCTGCCTTTCCAGTACAGCTTCAGCGGCACACAGGTGTGCCCCTTGTCCTGGGTGCGCGAGAAGATCTTGGCGATCTCCTTGCGATGAAGCAGCAGCTTGCGCGTGCGCGTGGGGTCCGCCACCTCGTGGGTGCTGGTGGTGTTGAGCGGCATGATATGGCTGCCGAGCAACCAGGCCTCGCCGTTCTTCACTAGAATGTAGGTGTCGGTGAGCTGGGCCTTGCCGGCACGCAGGCTCTTGACCTCCCATCCCGCCAGCACCAGCCCGGCCTCGAAGGACTCGTCGATATGGTATTCGAAGCGCGCCTTCTTGTTCTGAGCGATGGTGTTGTTGCCGGGACCCTTGTCCTTTCCCTTCTTGCTGGCCATGGAACCTCTTGATGTCTGAATCGGTCGTGGAAGCGGTGTCGTAACCGATGTGGCCCGATGTGTAGCCTTCCGGGTCGACGCCAGGCGGTTGCCACGGCGGCGCTGCCCGTCGGTCCCCCTTTCGGCTGTCTCCAGTTCTGCCGGGGAAGCGTGCT
Source organism: Halomonas sp. MMSF_3323 (assembly GCF_030733595.1). NCBI lineage: Bacteria > Pseudomonadati > Pseudomonadota > Gammaproteobacteria > Oceanospirillales > Halomonadaceae > Halomonas > Halomonas sp. MMSF_3323. The sequence goes on from NZ_JASHIT010000002.1 coordinate 128,952, forward strand.
ACCATTTGAGGCCGAAATAACCGCTCATGATACGCCCTGGGCTTCTGGAAGTCAGCGGAGAGGTCAATGCCAACCGTCAATCGGTCCGCCATGGTGCGGCACACCCCCAAGCAGATGTTCGATCTGGTCAACGATTTCGAGCGCTATCCGGAGTTTCTGCCGGGCTGTCGTCGCGCGCGGCTGCTGGAGAAGGACGAATCGCACCTGATCGGCGAAATGACCCTGGGGCGGGCCGGCATCGAGCAGACCATCGTCACCCGAAATGACCTGCACGAACCTGACCGTATCGAGCTGTCGCTGGTAAAGGGGCCGTTCAAGCGACTGGACGGACGCTGGAAATTCATCACCATGGGCGAGAACGTGTGCAAGGTCAGCCTGGAGATGGACTTCGAGTTCTCCAGCCGGCTGCTCGGCATGGCCTTTGGCAAGGTCTTCCAGCAGATCGCGGGCCAGCAGGTGGATGCCTTCACGCGGCGTGCCGATGAGCTCTATGGGCGCTGACAGCGCAAGACCCTCGACTCCTCGCGTCGAGCCGGCACCCGCCGATCACTCGGCGGGGCCAGATATAAAGGAAGACGCAAGCGACGAGGTGCTTCGCGTGGAAGTGGCCTTTGCCTTGCCGCACAAGCAACGTCTTGTCGCGCTGCGCGTCGCCAAGGGCACGACCGCCAGCGAAGCGCTGGCGTTGGCCGACCTGCCGTCGCTGTTTCCCGAACTGCCTGTGGAAACCTTCAGCGAGGCCAGTCTCGGTATCTTCGGCAAGGCGTTGAAAGAACCCTCACGGCAGATACTGCGTGACGGTGATCGCGTAGAGGTCTATCGACCGTTGAAGATCGATCCCAAGGCGGCGAGGGCAGAGAGGGCGGCTCGTAGCCGCTCTTCCTCCTAGCGACCCTGGGCGGCCGGGGCAGGTGCGTCGCCGTCTGAGCGAAGGCGCTGCGCATGGAAGCACCTAGGTGTAGAACCAACCAGGCGTAGAACCAACCAGGGTGGCCGTTGTGGCCACCCTGATGCGTGTTCTCGCTGGCGCCAACGGCTTACTCGCGCTCGGGGTCCACGGTGCGGTTGTAGATCGGCTCGATATTGGCTTCGCCCTCGGGGTTATCGTCGCCGCCGCCGCTGGTGGGGCCTACGCCGTAGCTATGCTTGCCTGCCACGTCCGGGTTCATGCTGAAGTCGCCTTCCCGGTCGATATTGACCAGGTTGTTGCCGGCGAAGGTCAGGGTGACGCGTCTTTGCATCACGTCGCCGTAAGCTTCGTCGAGACGGTAGACGTAGTCCCACTGGTCGGCGCTGAACGGGGCCTCCAGCAGCGGCGAGCCCATGAGGTTGATGACCTCCTGTCGGGACATGCCGGGGCGCAGCTGTTCGACCATGCTGTTGGTCACCAGGTTGCCCTGTGCCAGGTCGCGCTTGTACACGCTGAAGTAGGTGCAGCCGCTGGTCAGCGCCAGGGCCAGTGAAAGGGTGACAATTCCGGTCAACTTTTGCATTTGCGCCTGTTCTTCACTATCGTGGGGTCGGTCGATCATACCCGACCCTACCTGATACTGCGAAGAGCAACCATGGCCGACAAGAACCATGAATTGCGCAAGGCTGGACTGAAAGTCACTCTGCCGCGCGTAAAGATCCTGCAGATCCTCGAATCTGCCACCGATCAGCACCACCTCAGCGCCGAGGACGTGTACAAGACGCTTCTCGAAGCCGGTGAAGATGTGGGCCTGGCGACGGTGTATCGCGTGCTGACTCAGTTCGAGTCGGCGGGCCTGGTGATCCGACACAATTTCGACGGTGGCCATGCGGTCTTCGAGCTCTCCCAGGAAGAGCATCACGACCATATGGTGTGCCTGGAAAGCGGTGAGATCATCGAGTTCTTCGACGAGACCATCGAGCGTCGGCAGCAGGAGATCGCCGAGGAGCACGGCTTCGAACTCGTCGATCACGCGCTGGTCCTCTACGTCAGACCCAAGGGTTCCAAGGCGACGCGTCAGGAAGGCATCGCCAAGAAGTAACGGATCCCTCTGCGCGTAGCGCTGAGCAAGAGTCTCTGCCCCCGGGCGGAGGCTTTCTCGTGTCTGGAAGATGTGATCAGCGCTGTGCGGTCAGTGGGTACACAAAAGCGCCACGTCCCCGTCAGTTGGGGGCGTGGCGCTTGCGTTGTGGGCTCACTGTAAAATGCTGCTTTTTCTTGCGTACTGCTCTTCAGTAGCGCTTTTCTGTGCTGCCTGGGTTCGCCGGGCCTAGTGGTGCGCCCTTTGGCTTGCGTCGAGCATCTCGCGGGCATGGGCCAGGGTCTGGTCCGAGAGTTTGACGCCGCCGAGCATGCGTGCCAGCTCGCCGACCCGCCCGGCTTCGTCGAGGTGTGCCATGCGGGTGCGGGTGGAATCCTTGCGTGCCTTCTTCTCGATGTGCAGATGGTGGTGGGCCTGGGCGGCGACCTGGGGCAGGTGGGTCACCGTCAGTACCTGGCCGCCCTGGCCCAGTCGCTTGAGCAACTGGCCGACGATCTCGGCGGTGGCACCGGATACCCCGACGTCGACCTCATCGAACACCAGGCTGGGGATGGTGGAGTGCTGGGCGGCGATCACCTGGATGGCCAGGCTGATACGCGACAGCTCGCCACCGGAGGCTACCTTGGCCAGCGGGCGTGGCGGCTGGCCGGGGTTGGCGGCGATCAGGAAGCGCACCCGGTCCATGCCCTCTGGGGTAGCGGCATCGCGCCGACTGACGTCGACCTCGAAGCGGGCCTTGCCCATGGCCAGAAACGCCAGTTGCTGCTGGACTTCCTTGCCGAAACGCTTGGCGGCCTTGTGGCGAGCGGCGCTGACGGTCTCTGCCAGGGCACGCCATTCTGCCTTGAGGGCGTCGGCCTTCTCGGTCAGCGCCTCGAGGTCCTCGTCACCGCCCTCCAGCCCCTGAAGTTCTGCCGTCAGGCGCTGGTGCAGGGCGACGATCTCGTCCGGCAGTACATGGTGCTTGCGAGCGATGCGGTGAGCCTCGCCCAGGCGCTGCTCTACCCAGGCCAGGCGCTCCGGGTCCAGCTCCACGTCGGCGACCACCTGATGCAGTTCGCGGCCGGCTTCCTCGAGCTGAATGCTGGCGTCACCCAGCAAGGCGATGGCGTTGGCCAGGGCTCCCTTGTCGCTGCCGGGCAGGGCGGCCAGGTGTTGGCTTGCCTGGTGGAGCAGGGGTAGGGCACCGCCTTCCTCGCCATCGCAGCAGTCGAGCGCGAACTGGGTCTCCGCCAGGCGCGACTCGGCGTGGGCCAGCAGCTCCTGTTCACGTTCGAGCTGTTCGAGCTCGTCTTCGCCCAGGCCGAGTTGGTCGAGTTCTTCCACCTGATAGCGCAACAGCTGGCGACGGGCGCGGATTTCATCGCCGTCGTCGGCCAGCCGTTTCAGTTGTCGCCGGGTGGACTGCCACTCACGGTAGAGCTCGGCCAGCCGACTCACCGATTCACGGTGGCCGGCCAGGTCGTCGAGCAGGCGCAGGTGGGTGTCCTCGGCCAGCAGGGCCTGGTGGGCGTGCTGGCCGTGGATCTCGATCAGGGTCTCGCCCAGCGACTTGAGGTCGGCGATGGTGGCCGGCTGGCCGTTGATCCAGGCCTTGGAGCGACCGCTTTTAGTGACCACGCGACGCAGCAGGCAGTCGTCATCGGGCAGTTCTCGGTTGGCAAGCCAGGCCCGGGCGTTGGGCAGGTTGGCAATGTCGAAGCGCGCGCTCAGGTCGGCTCTGGACTGGCCGTGGCGCACGCTGCCGGCGTCGGCGCGTTCGCCGAGACACAGGCCCAGGGCGCCAAGCAGGATCGACTTGCCGGCGCCGGTCTCGCCGGTGATGGCAGTCATGCCGCCCTCGAGCTCGAGTTCGAGGTGGTCGACGATGGCGAAGTCCTGGATCGAGAGTTCGGTCAGCATGCGTGCCTCCTGGTGGCGTCACCGAGCGGTGCGACGGTCAGTGCAAGGGTGGCGGTCGTACAGGGCGATGGGTGCGGCAATCGCTCGCGCAATCGCTAGAGCATCGATATGGCGCAATGGATGGGGGGTGGCATTACTGTTTATCCATCCATGTGGTGTCTGTTTATACAGTAGTCCAGGCGCGCCCTCAATGCATCCTTGCGCAGCAACTTCAGTGGTTGCGGGTCAGCGCTGCGGCAAATCCTGGGCCTGCCGGGGAAAGTCTGATCAGGATCTGCGTCTTTCCCCTTGAGATTGTTGTGGCCAACCCCATATACCTCTGCAACCTCTGGTCCCCGGACCAGCCACTGTACAGGCGGTGCTACCGCAATTGTTGGACTTCTTCAGGAGGCTGCACATGGCCAAAGATCCCCAGACCCCGTTGGATGACGAACTCGCTCGCCAGGAGCAGGAAGGCGAGCCGGAGCAGGCGGTCGATGCTGCCGAGGCCGTCGAGGGCGAACTCGAGGACATCGTCGATCAGGCTGAGGATGAGGCACAGGCCGAGGCCGTGGAAGGCGGTGACAACCCCGAGGCCGAGGTGCTGGCGGCCCGCGTCGAGGAGCTCGAGCAGAGCGTGACCGAGGCCAAGGACCAGGCCCTGCGTGCCGCCGCCGAGGCGCAGAACGTGCGCAGGCGGGCGGAAGCCGAGGCCGAGAAGGCGCGCAAGTTTGCGCTGGAGAAGTTCATCAAGGACCTGCTTCCGGTGGTCGACAGCCTGGAAAAGGCGCTTGAGGCCATGGGTGAGGACGCCTCCGAGGTGCATCGCGAGGGTGTCTCCATGACCCTGAAGATGCAGCTCGACGTACTGGCCAAGTTCGGCGTCGAGATCGTCGAGCCCCAGGGCGAGCCGTTCGACCCGCAGTACCACGAGGCCATGGCCATGGTGCCGAACCCCGAGGTCGACCCCAACACCGTCATCGACGTGATGCAGAAGGGCTACGTGCTCAACGGACGCCTGGTGCGCCCGGCGATGGTGGTAGTGAGCCAGGCGGCCGGCTGAAACATCCGGCCCACGGGGCCTGACCGATACGGGTTGTCGACAGGAGTTGAACATGGGGCCTTGAAATCGGCGGAGACGCCCCCCAGATAGTCGGCAACCCCGCGGCGAACGCCGCAAGCCAAACTTCAGTTACGCAAGACACGAATTCGAGGATTTCCTATGGGACGCATCATCGGCATTGACCTTGGTACCACCAACTCCTGTCTGGCCGTGCTCGACGGCGACAGCGCCAAGGTGATCGAGAACGCAGAAGGCGCACGTACCACCCCGTCCATCATCGCCTACACCGATGATGGCGAGACCCTGGTGGGTCAGGCGGCCAAGCGTCAGGCGGTGACCAACCCGGAAAACACCCTGTACGCGATCAAGCGCCTGATCGGCCGTCGCTTCAAGGACGACGTCGTCCAGAAGGACATCAAGATGGTGCCCTACACCATCACCGAAGCCGACAACGGCGACGCCTGGGTCGAGGTCAAGGGCAAGAAGCTGGCACCGCCCCAGGTCAGCGCGGAAGTGCTGAAGAAGATGAAGAAGACCGCCGAGGACTACCTGGGCGAAGAAGTGACCGAGGCGGTCATCACCGTGCCGGCCTACTTCAACGACAGCCAGCGTCAGGCCACCAAGGACGCGGGTCGCATCGCCGGTCTCGAGGTCAAGCGCATCATCAACGAGCCGACCGCGGCTGCCCTTGCCTATGGCATGGACAAGTCGCGCGGTGACAAGACCATCGCGGTCTATGACCTGGGTGGCGGTACCTTCGATATCTCCATCATCGAAGTGGCCGACGTCGACGGCGAGACGCAGTTCGAGGTGCTGGCCACCAACGGCGACACCTTCCTGGGTGGTGAGGACTTCGACCTCAAGCTGATCAACTACCTGGTCGACCAGTTCAAGGCCGACAGCGGTATCGACCTGTCCGGCGACAACCTGGCCATGCAGCGCCTGAAGGAAGCCGCCGAGAAGGCCAAGATCGAGCTGTCCAGCGCCCAGCAGACCGACGTCAACCTGCCTTACATCACCGCCGACAACACCGGTCCCAAGCACCTCAACGTCAAGGTGACCCGGGCCAAGCTGGAGTCGCTGGTGGAAGAGCTGGTGAGCCGTTCACTGGCGCCGTGCAAGACCGCACTGTCCGACGCCGGCCTGTCCGCCTCCGAGATCGACGACGTCATCCTGGTCGGTGGCCAGACCCGTATGCCGATGGTTCAGGCCAAGGTCGCCGAGTTCTTCGGCAAGGACGCCCGCAAGGACGTCAACCCGGACGAAGCCGTGGCCGTGGGTGCTGCGATCCAGGGCGGCGTGCTCGGCGGTGACGTCAAGGACGTGCTGCTGCTGGACGTGACTCCGCTGACACTGGGTATCGAGACCCTGGGTGGCGTGATGACGCCGCTGATCGAGAAGAACACCACCATCCCGACCAAGAAGACCCAGGTGTTCTCCACCGCGGACGACAACCAGACCGCCGTGACCATTCACGTGCTGCAGGGTGAGCGCAAGCAGTCCAGCGGCAACAAGTCGCTCGGTCGCTTCGACCTGTCGGACATTCCGCCGGCGCCGCGCGGTGTGCCGCAGATCGAGGTCGCCTTCGACCTGGACGCCAACGGTATCCTCAACGTGTCCGCCAAGGACAAGGCCACCGGCAAGGAACAGTCCATCGTCATCAAGGCCTCCAGCGGCCTGTCCGACGATGAGATCGAGCAGATGGTCCGCGACGCCGAGGCCCACGCCGACGAGGACAAGAAGTTCGAGGAACTGGTGGCGCTGCGCAACCAGGCCGACGGCATGATCCACGCCTCTCGCAAGACCCTCGAGGAAGCCGGCGACAAGGCCTCCGAAGACGAGAAGCAGGCCATCGAGAGCGCCATCAAGGAGCTCGAGGAAGCGCTGCAGGGCGACGACAAGGATGCCATCCAGGCCAAGCTCGACGCCCTGACCGAGGCCTCCGGCAACCTGGCGCAGAAGATGTACGCCGAACAGGCGGACGCTGGCCAGCAGGCGGGTGACGCCGACGCTGGCGCCAAGAAGGAAGATGACGTGGTCGACGCCGAGTATGAAGAAGTCAACGACGACCAGAAAAAGCAGTAACCACGACATCTGAACCTCGGATGACGCCAACGCGGGAGCCGGACTCCCGCGTTGGTGTTGCTGAGCGTCGCGACGGAGGCGGACAGACCCATGTCCAAGAGAGACTACTACGAGGTACTAGGTGTCGAGCGCGGTGCCGATCAGAAGGACATCAAGAAGGCCTATCGGCGCCTGGCACAGAAGTACCACCCGGACCGTAACCCGGACGATGACACCTCAGCGGAAAAATTCCGTGAAGTGTCCGAGGCCTACGAGGTCCTGACCGACAGCGAGAAGCGTGCGGCCTACGACCAGTTTGGCCATGCCGGCGTCGACGGCCAGGGCGGTGGTGGCTTTGGCGGCGCCGGGGCTGGCGGCTTCAGTGACATCTTCGGTGATGTCTTCGGTGACATCTTCGGCGGTGGCGGCGGACGTCGTAACCCCAATGCGCCCCAGCGGGGCAGCGACCTGCGCTACAACCTCGAGCTTGACCTCGAGAGCGCGGTGGCCGGCACCAGTGTCGACATCCGTGTGCCGCGTCACATCGAATGTGAGCGCTGCGACGGCGAAGGTGCCGAGCCGGGTTCCACCAAGGAAACCTGCCCGACCTGTCACGGACACGGTCAGGTGCGCATGCAGCAGGGCTTCTTTGCCGTGCAGCAGACCTGCCCGACCTGTCACGGCAGCGGCCAGCACATCAAGGTGCCGTGCCACGCCTGTCATGGCGAAGGTCGCGTGCGCGAGACCCGCACCCTGTCGGTGAAGATTCCGGCCGGCGTCGATTCCGGCGATCGCATTCGTCTCAATGGCGAGGGCGAAGCCGGTATCAACGGCGGTCCGCCCGGGGACCTGTATGTGCAGGTCGCGATCAAGCCGCACCATATCTTCGAGCGCGAAGGGCGTCACCTGCAGTGTGAGGTACCGATCAACTTCGTCGACGCCGCCCTTGGCGGTGAGCTCGAAGTGCCGACGCTGGATGGTCGGGTGAAGCTGAAGATTCCGGCGGAAACCCAGACCGGCAAGCTGTTCCGGCTGCGCGGCAAGGGTGTCAAGCCGGTGCGCGGCGGCCCCGCCGGCGATCTGTTGTGCCGGGTGGTGGTGGAAACCCCGGTCAAGCTCAGCGAGGAACAGAAGGATCTGCTGCGCAAGTTCCAGGACAGCCTGGGTGGCAGCAACGCCCAGCACTCGCCGAAGAAGTCGAGCTTCTTCGACGGGGTGAAGAAGTTCTTCGAAGATATGAAGCTGTAAGTCGCGTACCCTCGGGCCAGGAGTGATCCTGCGCCGACCAGGGCTTAGTGACGATGATCGACCCCCGACGCCTGGCGCCGGGGGTCGGTTTTTTTTGTCGGCAGCACAAGGGCCGTCAGCGGGGCGTCGCGCTCGGGCGGTTCTCGTGGGCGCTTCTGCTGGGCGGCTTGATTGGGTGGGGCAGGGCTTGTGGACGGCGCGGCTCTTCTGAACAGGGACGATGATCATGAGTGATAGGGATAGGCCCCTGGCGGGTATCGTGCTGCGCATCGCCTCCGGGGTGCTGTTCGCCGCCATGCTGGTCTGCGTGAAGTGGGTGAGCGACGAGGTGCCGCTGGGCCAGGTAGTATTCTATCGCTCCGCCTTTGCGCTGTTGCCGATCGTGCTGTTTCTGGCCTGGCGTCGAGAGTTTCCGGCGGGGCTGGCGACCCGTCGCCCCTTGGGCCATCTGTTGCGCTCGAGCCTCGGCGCCGCTTCGATGTTTGCCACCTTTGCGGCCCTGGCGCGTCTGCCCGTAGCCGAAGCCACCCTGCTGGCGCAGCTGGCACCGGTACTGATGGCGATCGGCGGCGTGGTGTTGCTGGGCGAGCGCCTTACCCCGTCGCGGGCGCTGGCACTTGTGCTCGCCTTGGGCGGGGTGGCGGTGCTGGTGGTGCCGGATATCGGCAACGCCGACAAGGCCGGCCAATTGTCGGGCTACGCGCTCGGTGTGCTGGGGGCGTCGTTGACCGCCGCAGCGCTGGTCACGGTGCGGCGCATCTCGCGCACAGAGGGGGCCGGTGCCATCGCCTTCTACTTCGTGCTGGCCTGCACCCTGGCGGGGCTGGCGACCCTGCCGCTGGGCTGGGTAGCACTGCCGACCCAGACGCTGACGCTGCTGATCCTGGCCGGGTTGCTGGGGGGCGCGGCGCACATCTGCATGACGTTGGCGCTGCGCTTCGCCGAGGTGTCGAGGCTTGCCCCCTTCGAGTACATCGCCCTGGTGTGGCCGGTGCTGGCCGATCTCTGGCTGTTTGGCCAGCCGTTGTCGAGCGGCTTTCTGCTGGCGCTGCCGCTGTTGCTCGGCGGTGCCGCCCTGGCCGCCATGGAAGGCCGTCGCCTGGGGTGGCCGCGCCGGCGCTCGCCGCCCGAGAACGGCTAGACATGCGTGGGTACGATGAACAGCAACACGCCGTTGCCTGACGCCGAGATGACATGGGGGATATGATTCTGCGATATATTCGTATTCTCAGAAACGGTGGAAAGCATGGTGGAATCCCGAGCCTTCGTCGAGACCGCATCAGGGCAACGCTTGATCAATCGCCTGTGCAAGCACTGGGCCCACAAGCTCGAGGTGGATGCCGAGAGCGGTCACGTGGTGTTCCCCGGCGGCGAGTGCTGGATGAAGGCGTCCGACTCGCAGCTCAGCGTCGATCTCCAGGCCGAGGACGCCGAGCGGCTGGAGCGCCTCAAGGACGTGGTGGCCAGCCACCTGGAGCGGATGGCGGGCAAGGAGCCGCTCAGCGTCGTCTGGCAGTGAGTTTGGCTGGACGCGATTGGCGCTATAGCCAGCCGGTGCGACGGAAGCGTCGGTAGAGCGCGCCGCAGCACAGGACCATCATTCCCAGCGCCAGCGGATAGCCCAGCCGCCAGTCCAGTTCGGGCATATGGGTGAAGTTCATCCCCCAGATGCCGGCGAGGATGGTCGCCACCGCGAAGATCGCCGCCCAGGAGGCCAGGCGCTTGTGCACCTCGCTCTCGTCGATGGCCACCATCGACAGGTTGACCTGGATGGCGGTAATGATGGTTTCGCGAATGGTGTCGATGGCCGCCTCGATACGATGCAGGTGGTCGTAGACGTCGCGGAAGTAGTCCTGGGTCTCGTAGCACAGCGCCGGGACGCGTCCGCCGAACAGATGGGAGCTGGCTTCGGCCAGTGGGGTCACCGCGTGCTTGACGCACATGGTGCGGCGCTTGAGCTGATACAGCCGCTCCAGGCTGGCGCGGGCGCTGCCGCGCACGAAGATCTGGTCCTCGATGCTTTCCAGTTCTGCCTCGAGTTCTTCGAGTACCGGAAAGTAGCGGTCCACTACGACATCCATCAGCGCATAGAGCACGAAGGCCGGCCCTTGCTTGAGCAGCTCGGGCTCGCGCTCGCAGCGGGCGCGTACATCGGCGAAACCACGCCCGGAGTGCTGACGTACCGACAACACATAGCCGGGGCCGGCAAAGATGGCTAGCTGGCCATGCTGCACCTCGCCCTGGCTGACGCTGATCACCTGGGTGACGACGAACAGAGCGTCGCCGTATTCCTCCACCTTGGGGCGCTGTTCGCCGACCAGGGCATCCTCCACGGCCAGTTCATGCAGCTCGAAGATGTCCTGAAAGGTGGACAGCTCCTCGGCATCCGGGTCGTGCAGCGCCACCCAGACAAAGCAGTTCGAGCGCGAGCGGTAGTCATCGATCTCGCCTCTGTCGATGTTGCAAAGACGCCGTCCTTCTTCATACGCCACGCAGTTGACGATCATCGTTGTCCCCTTGCGGTTGTTATCGTGGTTCTGAGGAAAAGGTAGACGCTACGTCGCGGTTGCCGGCTGCATGTTGCGCCCAGGCGACCATCGCTGTTCGGCGTTGTGGGCATGAGGGGCTTGGCATTTTGCGTCGGAATAACTATCTTCAAGTGAAGATACTTTTCTTGGAGATAAGTGATATGCAGGTTCCGTCCACCGGGCCGAACGATGCCATCGATCGACTGATGGCGGAGTGGTGCAGGGTTCTCCCGGATCGCGACCCTGGCGACATGGGCATCTTTACCCGGCTGTATCGCGTGCTGAAGCATGTCGACCGTCGGGTTCAGGCGGTATTCCGGCAGCACGGCTTGAAGGAAGGCGAGTTTGACCTGCTGGCGACCCTCTACCGGCGCGACGTGCACGAGGGGCTGACACCGAACGCCCTGTGCGAGGCGGTGGTGCTGAGTTCAGGGGCCATGACCCACCGCCTCGATCGGCTCGCCAGTCGTGGCCTGGTGGAGCGTGTTGCCAACCCTGAAGATCGTCGCAGTGTACTGATTCGTCTCAGTGAGTCGGGAAAGGCCATGATGCCGGCGCTGCTGGACGCCTACCTGGCTGAACTCGCTTCGATGCGCGCCACCCTGGCAGATGATGAGGCGGCAGGCCTGGCGGCTGGTCTACGCCAGTTGCTGTTGGCGCTGGAAGGGGAGGTCAGCCGTGATGACGACTGATTGCCGGGTGTCCAGCGATAGCAGTGTGTGGTGGGCCCACGCCGGGATGCTGGTGTGGGCGACGCTGGTGGGGCTGTCCTTTCCGGCGGTGGGGATGTTGAGTGAAGGGCTTCCGCCACTGTCGCTGACCGCACTGCGCTTCGTGATTGCCGCTCTGGCGGTGTTGCCGCTGGTGTGGGGTGCGCCTGGTCTCCGGCCGAGTCTGGCCGGGCTCGGGCTCTATGGGTTGATGGGGCTCTGTCTGGCGAGCTTCTTCGGCACCATGTTCTGGGCAGCGCACCTGACCACGGCGCTGTCCATGGCCACGCTGTTCGTCAGCGTGCCGCTGCTGGCCTACGGCCTGGGCCGGCTGGTGGGGGTCGAGCACCGTGCTTTGGCGCTGCTGGCCTTGCTGGTACTTGGCGCCGTCGGCGCCGTGGGGCTGGCCTGGGCCGAGGCCGGTGGCTCCTTTGCCCGCATGCAGTTCGGCGTGGGCGAAGCCGCCTTCTTCGCTGGTTGCATCGCCTCGGCGATGTATCCGGTGTTGTCCAAGTTGGGGTTGGCGAAGGGCTGGCTATCCGAGCACGCGGGGGTGCGTACCTTGTGGAGCCTGGTGATGGGGGCACTGCTGATCGGGTGTTCGGGTCTGGTCTTCGGGGATCCGGCCGCGCTGGGCCGCATGACGCTGTTCGATCTGGCGGTGGTGGCCTATCTCGGGCTCTTCTCCAGCGGAATGACCTTCTGGCTGCAGCAGCGGGCGACCGCCATCCTGACCCCGGCGGCGGTTACCGCCTACGGCTATCTGGTGCCCTTTGTGTCGATGCTGTTGCTGTTTGCCCAGGCGCCTGAACGCCTTGCACTCGAATGGCTGCCGGGCAGTCTGCTGGTCGTGCTGGCCATCGCGCTGCTGCTGCGGCGGGACGTCAAGCTGCGCAGCCAGGTGTGAACAGGCGAGTTTTACTCAGACATCTTTGCATCATTGGGCAAAGAGGTGGGCGGTGTACGGATTTAGCCTAGTGCGGTGTGGTGGTGGTTATATGAAGCTGTAAAGGTGGGGCAAAGGCGCATCAATGCCAAGGAGCCTCCCATGCCGTCAGCCAGCCCCCTTCTCGGCGCACAAGCCGTTTCCCCTTGTCAGCAGCCTGGCGACCGCGGCCTTGCCAACGACGTCTTCTCCGAGGCGCTGAGCGAGCGCTACGACCAGCTGGCCCGCGACGAGCGCTACGGCACCTTCACCGGTTCCGTTCTTCACTATCTCAATCTGGAAGAAGATCTGGTCGGCAAGCGTCTTCTTGATGTGGGCTGTGGCAACGGAGCGCTGGCGGCCGAGCTCAAGAGCAAGGGGGCGCAAGAGGTGCTGGGTATCGACATCAGCCCCTCCCAGGTCGCGCTGGCCAGCCGGCGCCACCAGGCACCGGGCCTCGGCTTTCGGGTCGAGGACGCCTATCGCAAGCTTGTTCTGCCGGAGGCGCCCTTCGATACCCTGGTCAGTGTCTTCGCCTTCCACTTCATCCAGCACCAGGCCATGCTCACCCGTGCCTGCCGTAACCTGTTCGAGGCGCTCAAGCCTGGTGGTCTGCTGGTGTGGCTCGATATCACCCACGACTATGTGCTTGACCCGGCGCGTATGGATCGCCTCGAGGCGTTGACCAGCTATCGCTACGACCCGGGTGTGGCGCCGGGTGAGCGGCCCCGGCCCTGGAGTCTGGTGCCTGGTCAGGTGCGCGCCGGTGACGACGTCTTGCCGGTGGACCACGTGGCGATCCCCGGGCGTACCGTGGTCAAGACGCTGCGGTCGGTCGGCTTCTCCCAGGTCCGGCGCGAGCCGCTGCGCTTCACCGATGCTGAGTCGGCCTGGCTGTGGGGCCCCGACGGGTTCAATCACCACCTGTTGGTGGCCCGCCGCTGATCAGCGGGCAGTGACATCACCGGCCGTTGGCACGGGCAGATCCAGTGTCGAGAGAGAGCGCCTTATCAGGCAGTCGAAAGCAGGCGAGCAGGTTGCGCTGCAGGGCGCTGAAGTTGTCGTCGCTGACCATCAGCAACTCACCACCGGGCAATCGCGCCAGCCCCTCCATATTGTCGACGCGCCAGCCTTCTCCGGCGGACAGGCTGGCCAGGCGTGTCACCCGTACCTGCGGCGGTGGCAGCAGCTCCACCAGGCTTAAGCTGATGGTCAGCGGACGTGGCGGGGAAAAGGCCCGTTCCAGCGCCAGCAGTCGCGGTGGCGTCTCGGTTACAGTGTCCTCCAGCGCCAGCAGGTCGGTCAGGGCGCTGTCGACCGGTGAGGCCAGTGGGTAATGCCACCGGCGCGTGTCGCTACCGTCCTCTGCCAGGCTGAACAGAAGGGTGTGTCTGACGCCATCTTGCGCGGTCATGTCGGCGGAGGGTGACTCCAGGCCCGCTACCAGCCCGATGCCCGGCACCCGGGCCAGCGCTTCCAGGCTTTCGTTATCACCGGCGTTGTGGCTGGCCGTGGAGCGCAGTGGTTCTCCTTTCGGCGTGCCGTCGACGGAGAAGCGCTGTAGCCGATGGTCCTGCTCGAAGCCGATCAGTAGTTCGGTGTTGCCGATGACTCCATCATCGGCCCGCGCCAGCACCAGCGACTCGGCGTCTGCGGCCTTGCCTTCCAGCAGCGTACCGTCCTGCGCCTTCAATCGGTGGCTGGTGATAGGGCGCAGGTCCACCAGGCGGCCGTCTTCAAGCACCGGCCTTGCCTGGTGCACGCGCCCGCGATCGGATACCAGGTGCAGCAGGTTGTCGTCTTGGTCCCAGGCCATGGCCGAGAGACCACCCAGGGGAACGCTGGTATCGTTTTCGGTGGGGCGCCACTGGCTCGGCAGTGCCAGGGTGCCGCACATGCTCAGCCCCGGCTGGGCGGGGGCCTCGCCCTGCAAACTGGTCGGCTTGACCTGGGCGGTGCAGCCGCCAAGCCACAGGGTCGCTGCCAGCGTGCTGATAAGGGGCAATCGGAGCATTTTTCTGAACGGCATGGGGCGGTCCTGTCGGGCGGGAATGTCAGCGTGATGGCCAGGGCGAGGCAAGAGAGAGCGACGTTGGTATACTGCGCCGAATCCCTTTACATTTTGGCGTATCTACGTTGATCCGCCTGTCTGTTCGAACTCTCGATTCTCCAGGAGATTGCATGAGCCGTACCGCCCCCCGTATCGCCATCGTCGGCGTCGCCGGCCGCATGGGCCGCACCCTGGTCAACGCCGTGATGCAGGACGACGACGCCGTCCTCGCCGGCGGCATCGTCGAGCCGGGCAGTTCGCTGGCTGGCGCCGATCTGGGCGAGCTGGCCGGCGTCGGCCGCCAGGGCGTGGCGGCGGTGGACTCCCTTGAGGCCATCGTCGATGACTTCGACGTGCTGATCGATTTCACCGCACCCAAGGTGACCCTGGCCAACCTGGCCTTCTGTGCCGAGCATGGCAAGGCCATCGTCATCGGCACCACCGGCCTGTCCGATGACGAGCAGGCCGAGCTCGACGGTTATGCCGAGCGAGTGCCCACGGTGTTTGCGCCCAACATGAGCGTCGGCGTCAATCTGACCCTGAAGCTTCTGGAGACTGCAGCGAAGGCGCTGGGCGACGAGGGCTATGATATCGAGGTCATCGAGTCCCACCATCGTCACAAGGTCGATGCGCCGTCCGGTACCGCCCTGCGCATGGGCGAGGTGGTCGCCGGGGCGCTGGATCGCAACCTCAAGGAGCACGGGGTGTTCGAGCGGGTAGGCCAGTGCGGTCCTCGCGATCCCAAGGAAATCGGCTTCGCCACGGTGCGTGCCGGCGATATCGTCGGGGAGCACACCGTGATGTTCGCTACCGAAGGCGAGCGCATCGAGATCACCCACAAGGCGTCCAGCCGCATGACCTTCGCCCGGGGCGCGGTGCGTGCTGCGCGCTGGGTCGCCGAGCGCGAGGCAGGACGCTACGGCATGTCCGACGTGCTGGGCCTGGACTGAGTTTTGTGGGCCTCTGGCGACGTCGGGGGTGGTGTTGCCCATGGCAAAGTGCTTGTTCCGGGGTAGTCAGCCCGGCCCAGATGCTGTAACATTCCAAAAATTTTGGCCGGGCCGGGCATGAAAGTGTCGCGTCGAGAGCGTTCAGTACGTCTCTCGCAGCATAGGTGCCGGCTCTGCATTCCGAGCGAATGACAACAAGCGGGATGAAACCGGTCAAACACCGGGTTTCGTCCCGCTTTTTTACGGCCCGGCTCCTTGTGTGCTTGACGCACGATGGGCCGGGTCGGTGCCGAATGGCCTGGCGACAGGTCGCCGACGCCGGCGAGCGGATGGCGGCGGTCGTAGATACCTTGACGAGCTTTGGGAGGACGTAGCGTTGAACAAACCCGCAATCTTGGCCCTGGAAGATGGCAGCGTATTCCACGGCACGGCCATTGGCGCTGATGGGCAGACCAGTGGTGAGGTAGTGTTCAATACGGCCATGACCGGCTATCAGGAAATTTTGACCGACCCCTCCTATTCCCGACAGATCGTCACCCTCACCTATCCCCATATCGGCAATACCGGCATCAATCCCGAGGACGTTGAGTCCGCCAGCATCGCCGCCGCGGGCCTCGTCATCCGCGATCTGCCGCTCGTCGCCAGCAACTTCCGATCTACCCAGAGCCTCTCGGACTATCTCGCCAGCCAGAACGTGGTGGGCATCGCCGACATCGATACCCGTCGGCTGACCCGTATCCTGCGCGACAAGGGTGCCCAGAACGGTGCCATCGTGGCCGGCGACGAGGCCCTGGGTGACGACGCCGAAGCGCGTGCCCTGGAAGCCGCCCGCGCCTTCCCCGGGCTCAAGGGCATGGATCTGGCCAAGGTGGTGTCCTGCAGCGAGCGCTACGTCTGGAACGAGGGCGAGTGGACGCTGGGCAAGGGCTACGCCGATACCGAAGGGGCCGAGCGGCCCTTCCATGTGGTGGCCTACGACTACGGCGTCAAGTTCAACATCCTGCGCATGTTGGCGAGTCGCGGCTGCAAGCTGACCGTGGTGCCGGCCCAGACCCCGGCGTCCGAGGTGCTGGCGCTCGACCCCGACGGCGTCTTTCTGTCCAACGGACCCGGCGACCCCGAGCCGTGTGACTACGCCATCGACGCCATCCGCGAGATCCTCGAGACGGAAGTGCCGGTGTTCGGCATCTGCCTGGGCCACCAGTTGCTGGCGCTGGCCAGCGGTGCCACTACGGTCAAGATGAGTCACGGCCACCACGGCGCCAACCATCCGGTGCAGGATCTGGACAGCGGCCACGTGATGATCACCAGCCAGAACCACGGCTTTGCCGCCGACGAGACCACGCTGCCGGATAACCTGCGCGCCACCCACCGCTCGCTGTTCGACGGCACCCTGCAGGGGATCGAGCGTACCGACCGTCCGGCGTTCAGCTTCCAGGGCCACCCCGAAGCGAGCCCCGGTCCCCGCGATGTGGCGCCGCTGTTCGACCGCTTCATCGACATGATGCGCAGCCGTCGCTAAGGCGCCGACACAGACTCCGGTTCATCGTCCAATTTTCTTGCGGGAAGCACCATGCCCAAGCGTACAGACCTGAAAAGCATCCTTATCATCGGCGCTGGCCCCATCGTCATCGGCCAGGCCTGCGAGTTCGACTATTCCGGCGCCCAGGCCTGCAAGGCGCTGCGCGAAGAGGGTTTTCGCGTCATCCTGGTCAACTCCAACCCGGCCACCATCATGACCGATCCGGCCATGGCGGATGCCACCTACATCGAGCCGATCACCTGGCAGGCGGTGGAGAAGATCATCGAGGCCGAGCGTCCCGACGCCGTGCTGCCGACCATGGGCGGCCAGACCGCGCTGAACTGCGCGCTGGATCTCGATCGCCACGGCGTACTGGAAAAGTACGGCGTGGAGATGATCGGCGCCAACGCCGACACCATCGACAAGGCCGAGGACCGCGATCGCTTCGACAAGGCGATGAAGAACATCGGTCTCGAGTGCCCCAAGGCCAAGGTCGCCCACAGCATGGATGAGGCCTGGGAGATCCAGGGAGAGCTGGGCTTCCCGGTGATCATCCGGCCGTCCTTCACCATGGGTGGCTCCGGTGGTGGCGTGGCCTACAACAAGGAAGAGTTCAAGGAGATCTGTGGGCGCGGCTTCGAGCTTTCGCCGACCCACGAGCTGCTGATCGACGAGTCGTTGCTGGGCTGGAAGGAATACGAGATGGAGGTCGTTCGTGACAAGAACGACAACTGCATCATCGTCTGTGCCATCGAGAACTTCGACCCCATGGGCGTGCACACCGGTGACTCCATCACCGTGGCGCCGGCCCAGACGCTGACCGACAAGGAATACCAGATCATGCGCGACGCATCCCTTGCGGTGCTGCGCGAGATCGGCGTCGAGACCGGTGGCTCCAACGTCCAGTTCGGCGTGGACCCCGAGACCGGCCGCATGGTGGTCATCGAGATGAACCCGCGGGTGTCGCGTTCCTCCGCCCTGGCCTCCAAGGCCACCGGCTTCCCGATCGCCAAGATCGCCGCCAAGCTGGCGGTGGGCTACACCCTGGACGAGCTGCAGAACGACATCACCGGCGGTCGCACCCCGGCGTCCTTCGAGCCGTCCATCGACTACGTCGTCACCAAGATTCCGCGCTTCACCTTCGAGAAGTTCCCCCAGGCCAACGACCGTCTGACCACCCAGATGAAGTCGGTGGGCGAGGTCATGGCCATCGGCCGCACCTTCCAGGAGTCGCTGCAGAAGGCGCTGCGTGGCATGGAGACCGGCAACGACGGTCTCGATCCCATCGTCACCGAGTTCAGCGACGAGAACATGGCGCTGATCAAGGGCGAGCTGCAGGCCGCCGGCGCCGAGCGTATCTTCTTCATCGCCGATGCCATGCGCTCCGGCATGTCGGTGGCAGAAGTGTTCGAGCTGACCAACATCGACCCCTGGTTCCTGGTGCAGCTCGAGGATCTGGTCAAGATCGAGCAGGATCTGTCCAGCCGTCCGCTGTCGTCGCTGGACGCGCGCGAACTCTATCGTCTCAAGCGCAAGGGCTTTGGCGATGCTCGCCTGGCCAAGGTGCTGGGCGTGTCCGAGGACGATGTGCGCAGGGCGCGCCATGACGCCGGTATCCGTCCGGTCTACAAGCGCGTCGACACCTGCGCCGCCGAGTTCGCCTCCGACACCGCCTACATGTACTCCACCTACGAGGAGGAGTGCGAGGCCGAGGTCAGCGATCGTAAGAAGATCATGGTGCTGGGCGGTGGCCCCAACCGTATCGGTCAGGGCATCGAGTTCGACTACTGCTGCGTCCACGCCGCCTTCGCCATGCGCGACGACGGCTACGAGACCATCATGGTCAACTGCAACCCGGAGACCGTGTCCACCGACTACGACACCTCCGATCGTCTGTACTTCGAGCCGGTGACCCTGGAGGACGTGCTCGAGATCGCCGACAAGGAGAAGCCGGTCGGGGTGATCGTGCAGTTCGGCGGTCAGACGCCGCTGAAGCTTGCACGTGCGCTCGAGGCCGCCGGTGTGCCGATCATCGGTACCACCCCGGACGCCATCGACCGCGCCGAGGATCGCGAGCGCTTCCAGCAGATGATCGACAAGCTGGGCCTCAAACAGCCGCCCAACGCCACCGCCAGAAGCTTTGACGAGGCCTTCAGCAAGGCCGAGGCGATCGGCTACCCGCTGGTGGTGCGCCCGAGCTACGTGCTCGGTGGGCGCGCCATGGAAATCGTCTATGACGCCAGCGAGCTGGAGAACTACATGACCCACGCGGTCAAGGTCTCCAACGACTCGCCGGTGCTGCTCGATCACTTCCTGAGCGCCGCCATCGAGATCGACATCGACGCGGTGTCCGACGGTGAGCAGGTGGTGATCGGCGGTATCATGCAGCACGTCGAACAGGCTGGTGTGCACTCAGGCGACTCCGCCTGTGCGCTGCCGCCGTACTCGCTGCCGGCGGAAGTGCAGGACGAGATGCGCGAGCAGGTCAAGCGCATGGCCGTGGAGCTTGGCGTGAAGGGCCTGATGAACGTCCAGCTGGCCTGGCAGGACGGCGAGATCTACGTCATCGAGGTCAACCCGCGCGCCTCGCGCACCGTGCCCTTCGTGTCCAAGTGCATCGGTACCTCGCTGGCCCAGGTGGCGGCCCGTTGCATGGCCGGCGTCAGCCTCAAGGAGCAGGGCTTCGAGCGCGAGATCGTGCCGCACTTCTACAGCGTCAAGGAGGCGGTGTTCCCGTTCAACAAGTTCCCTGGCGTCGACCCGATCCTGTCGCCGGAGATGAAGTCCACCGGCGAGGTAATGGGGTCCGGCGACACCTTCGCCGAGGCCTTCTACAAGGCCCAGCTCGGTGCAGGTGAGGCGATTCCGGCGCTGACCGGCGATCGCAAGGCGTTCCTGTCGGTTCGCGAGCCGGACAAGGCGGGTGTTATCGAAGTGGCGCGTTCTCTGGTAACATTGGGCTTCACACTCTGTGCGACCCGAGGAACGGCGGCAGCCCTTGAACAGGCTGGTCTGCCCGTCGAGGTCGTCAACAAGGTTTACGAAGGCCGGCCACACATCGTCGATTCCATCAAGAACGACGAGATCGCCTATATCGTCAATACCACCGAGGGCCGCCAGGCCATCAATGACTCCTCGGTGATCCGCCGCACCGCACTCGCCCGCAAGGTTCCCTATGCCACGACGCTGGCAGGGGCCAGTGCCGTTTGTTTGGCGCTCGAGTACGGCAATGCCGTGACCGTGCGGCGGCTACAGGAACTGCATGCAGGAGCGAATACATGAACAAGGTCCCGATGACCGTCGCCGGTGAGCAACGCCTGCGTGAAGAGCTCGAACAGCTCAAGAGCGAGGCTCGCCCGACAGTGATCGCTGCCATCGCCGAAGCGCGTGAGCACGGCGACCTCAAGGAGAACGCCGAGTACCACGCCGCGCGCGAGCAGCAGGGCTTCATCGAGGGGCGTATCCAGGAGATCGAGGGCAAGCTGTCCAACGCCCAGGTCATCGACGTCACCAAGCTGCCCAAGACCGGCAAGGTGATCTTCGGCGTGACCGTCGAGCTTCTGAATCTGGATACCGACGAAGAGGTGACCTACCGCATCGTCGGTGAGGACGAGGCCGACATCAAGCAGCGTCGCATCTCGGTCACCTCGCCCATCGCCCGTGCCTTGATCGGCAAGGAAGAGGGTGAGGTCGTGCTGGTCCGCACCCCAGGTGGTGAGGTCGAGTACGAGATCACCGGCGTCGAGCACATCTAGACCCGGATCCGTCGATCCAGACGACACCGCCCCGCCAGGATTCCTGGCGGGGCGGTGTCTTTTCTGGCGACAGGCTCGTCGGCGCCCGGTGGTAGCGCAGCGACGCCGGTGCGTCAGTGGCGGCCGTGGTGGTTCTCGAAGCGCGTGATGTTGGACAGCTTCGGGTTGGCCTTGGGGTTCTTGCGGTACAGCAGGGCCACCTTGCCGATCTTCTGGATCAGCTCGGAGCGGCTCTGGGCGACGAGTTCGTCGAGCACTGCGGTGCGGTCGTCGCGATCGGGGATCGCGAGCTTCACCTTGACCAGTTCGTGGTCGTTCAGGGCTCGTTCG
The DNA here is from genome assembly GCF_030733595.1 of Halomonas sp. MMSF_3323. Lineage (NCBI taxonomy): Bacteria > Pseudomonadati > Pseudomonadota > Gammaproteobacteria > Oceanospirillales > Halomonadaceae > Halomonas > Halomonas sp. MMSF_3323. The sequence continues at coordinate 149,990 of NZ_JASHIT010000002.1, forward strand.
AGCTCGGCCAGCATACCCTCGGAAATACCGTTCTCCGAGGCCGTCACCACCGGGTCAAGGTGGTGGCCGATGCTGCGCATTGCTTTCTTTTGTGCCTGTGACAAGCTCATGGTATCTTGCTTCATTCCGTTTTGGCCGTAGGGCGCGTGACAGCACATGGTACGGGGATTCCCCGTGCGGTGAAAGCGCTTGTGCATGACAATCTCCAGGCAGCCGTTCGTCGGCGGTGGCAAAGGTGCTCGATGCGTCGTGCAGCCCGCCCCTCGGTTCCTGCGGCGAGCCTCCCCGCCACGCGGTTCGGCTCCGGCGGCCATGCCGGGTGTCCGCAGCAAATGCACTTCGAGCAACGCCCGTCCGGCAATTGTTCAGGAAATCTTCTTTCAGGTGGCTCAGTGGCAGCATCCCGTCCCCCCTCCGGTAAAAAACCCTCATCCGGCAAGAGCAGCGCGAGCAAGACCAGCGCCAGCTGGTTGAAGGAACACTTCGATGATCGCTACGTTCAGCAGAGCTGGCAGGACGGCTACCGTTCCCGGGCCAGCTATAAGCTGGTGGAGCTGGACGACAAGGACAAGCTGTTCAAGCCGGGCATGACCGTCATCGATCTGGGTGCGGCGCCAGGCGGCTGGAGCCAGATCGCCGCAGAGCGTGTCGGTGACGCCGGTGTGGTCATCGCCTCGGACATCCTCGAGATGGACGCCCTGGCCGGGGTTGACTTCGTTCAGGGTGACTTTACCGAGGAAAGCGTGCTGGAAGAGGTGCTGGCAAGGCTCGGTGATCGCCCGGTGGACCTTGTGATGTCGGACATGGCCCCCAATATGAGTGGTATGGCGGCCATCGATCAGCCCCAGGCAATGTACCTGGTGGAGCTGGCGCTCGACCTGGCTCGTCAGACGCTGCGTCCCGGGGGTACCTTCCTGGCCAAGGTGTTCCAGGGCGAAGGCTTCGACGAATATCTCAAGGAGCTGCGCGGCGCCTTTCAAAAGGTGGTGACGCGCAAGCCGGGGGCATCGCGGGCACGCTCCCGCGAGGTCTACCTGCTGGCCCAGGGATTCAAGGGCTGAGCATCGGCGCCGGTCGACGTCTGATAGACCGCGCCTACCGGAGCGATACCGGCAAAAGTGGCCTGGCTGTGCCAGTCTTGAGGCATGGTACAGGCAGAAAAGGACACATGATGGCGTGCGATGGCCTGCCAGGCAGTCATCGCATCGACATTTTTTCGGCATTTTCCGAGGGTGAGTCCCGGCGGAAGGGGCGCTTGCGCCGCTTCGTTGGATCCGATCAGGCTGGCTGAACCAGGCCGGGTCATGTAGTGTCGAACCCTTAGGCACCTAGGCCGACAGATTCTTGCAATTGAGGGTGGTCCCTTGAACGACATGGCGAAGAACCTGATTCTGTGGTTGGTCATCGCGGCGGTGCTGCTGACGGTGTTCAACAACTTCAGCGTCGAGAACGCACCCAACCAGATGAACTACTCCCAGTTCGTCGAGCAGGTGCAAAACGAGCAGGTACGCAGTGTAACCATCGACGGTTACACGATCAGTGGTGAGCGCAACGATGGCTCCAGCTTCCAGACCATCCGCCCCTCGGCGGAGGACCCGAAGCTGATGGACGATCTGTTGTCCAACAATGTCACCGTGGTGGGCAAGAAGCCGGAACAGCAGAGTCTGTGGACGCGACTATTGATCGCGAGTTTCCCGATTCTGCTGATCCTGGCCATCTTCATGTTCTTCATGCGCCAGATGCAGGGCGGTGGTGCCGGCAAGGGCGGCCCCATGAGCTTCGGCAAGTCCAAGGCCAAACTGCTGTCCCAGGATCAGATCAAGACCACCTTTGCCGACGTGGCGGGGTGTGACGAGGCCAAGGAGGAAGTCGAGGAACTGGTCGACTTCCTGCGTGATCCGACCAAGTTCCAGCGGCTGGGTGGCACCATCCCCCGCGGTGTCTTGATGGTCGGGCCTCCCGGTACCGGCAAGACCCTGCTGGCGAAGTCCATCGCCGGCGAGGCCAAGGTGCCGTTCTTCTCGATCTCAGGCTCTGACTTCGTCGAGATGTTCGTCGGTGTGGGTGCTTCCCGTGTGCGCGACATGTTCGAGCAGGCCAAGAAGCAGGCACCCTGCATCATCTTCATCGACGAGATCGACGCCGTGGGTCGTTCGCGCGGCGCCGGCATGGGCGGCGGCAACGACGAGCGCGAGCAGACGTTGAACCAGCTGCTGGTCGAGATGGACGGCTTCGAGGCCAATGAAGGCATCATCGTCATCGCTGCCACCAACCGTCCCGACGTGCTCGACCCTGCGCTGCTGCGCCCGGGCCGCTTCGACCGTCAGGTGGTGGTGCCGCTTCCCGATATCCGTGGTCGCGAGCATATCCTCAACGTGCACCTGCGCAAGGTGCCGCTGGCCGATGACGTCAAGCCGACCTTTATCGCCCGTGGTACCCCTGGCTTCTCTGGTGCCGACCTGGCCAACCTGGTCAACGAGGCTGCGTTGTTCGCCGCTCGTCGTAACAAGCGTCTGGTGGGCATGGAAGAGCTTGAGCTGGCCAAGGACAAGATCATGATGGGGGCCGAGCGCCGCTCCATGGTCATGACCGAGAAGGAAAAGCTCAACACCGCCTACCACGAGTCGGGCCACGCCATCATCGGTCTGGTGATGCCGGAGCATGACCCGGTCTACAAGGTGACCATCATTCCGCGTGGCCGCGCCCTGGGTGTGACCATGTTCCTGCCGGAGCAGGATCGTTACAGCCTGTCGCGCCAGCAGATCATCAGTCAGATCTGTTCGCTGTTCGGCGGCCGCATCGCCGAGGAGATGACGCTGGGGCCGAACGGTGTCACCACCGGCGCCTCCAACGACATCAAGCGTGCCACCGAGCTTGCCCACAACATGGTGGCGAAGTGGGGCCTGTCCGAGGAGATGGGGCCGATCATGTACGACGAGGACGAGTCTCACCAGTTCCTCGGCGGCCCGGGCCAGGGCGGTGGCAAGCTGAAGTCGGGCGAAACCACCTCGCGTCTGGACAAGGAAGTGCGCAAGATCATCGACGGCTGCTACGAGCAGGCGCGTCAGATCCTCGAGGACAATCGCGACAAGCTCGACGCCATGGCCGAAGCGCTGATGCAGTACGAGACCATCGACGCGGATCAGCTCAAGGACATCATGGACGGACGCGATCCACGTCCGCCCAAGGACTGGGATGAGCCCGGTTCCGGCGGAGGTTCCCCGGTCACCGGTGATCCCGAGCCGTCGAAGGAGCCGGAGTCCAGCGCCGACACCAGCGACGGGGACGAGGAAGAGGATGACAAAGGCTCCGGCCGTCGCCCCTCCGACCCCCTTGGCGGCCCCGCCGGTAGCTGACGGCCCGCCCGCTCACAGAGGCGCCCCGCGGGGCGCCTCTGGCGTTGCATGACCCGCCTCTCGTATTAGTATTCTTTGGTGAATACCCAGATTTTCCCAGGACATCCTCTTCGATGGACGCTCGTTACCCCGCTGTACTGCCCTGTGGTCGACACCGCCTCGATCTGACCTTTCCCCGCATCATGGGGATCCTCAACGTCACTCCCGACTCCTTTTCCGATGGTGGCCATCACGTGGTCATCGACGACGCCCTGCGCCATGCCGAACAGATGCTCGCCGAGGGTGCTGCCATCATCGACGTGGGTGGCGAGTCCACGCGACCTGGTGCGACGCCGGTCACCGCGCAGCAGGAGCTCGACCGGGTGATCCCGGTGGTCGAGGCGCTGGTACGGGAGCTGGATGCCCTGGTGTCGGTGGACACCTCGACGCCGGAGGTCATGCGCGAGAGCGCCCAGGCCGGGGCTGGCATGATCAATGATGTACGCAACCTGCGCCGTGAGGGCGCCGTCGCGGCGGCGACCGGTACCGGGCTGCCGGTGGTGCTGATGCACATGCTCGGTGAGCCGGGCGACATGCAGGATGCGCCCAGCTATGACAGGCCGGTGGAGGAAGAGGTCGCAGACTTTCTCGAAAGGCGCATCGCCGAGTGCGAGGCGGCGGGTCTCAAGCGAGAACGCCTGTTGCTTGACCCAGGTTTTGGCTTCGCCAAGACCGTGGAGCATAATCTTCGCCTGTTGCATCGCCTGGAGCGCCTGGAAGCCCTGGGGCTTCCGCTGCTGGTGGGGATGTCGCGCAAGAGCATGATCGGCAAGGTGCTTGACCGGGCAGTCGAGGAGCGCCTGTCGGGCGGTCTGGCCTTGTCGGCACTGGCGGTGGAGCGAGGCGCACGGATACTACGCGTTCACGATGTGGGGCCCCATGTGGACGCGGTGAACATGACCTGGGCCGTTCTCGAGGAAGGAGAACACCATGGCTAGACGCTATTTTGGCACGGATGGCATTCGCGGTACTGTCGGTCAGGCGCCGATCACGCCGGACTTCATGCTCAAGCTGGGCTGGGCTACCGGCCGCGTGCTCGAGCCACGCCGTCAGCGGGCGCGGGTACTGATCGGCAAGGACACCCGGATCTCCGGCTACATGTTCGAGTCGGCCCTCGAGGCGGGACTGTCGGCGGCGGGCGTTGACGTGATGCTGCTCGGTCCGATGCCGACACCGGGTATCGCCTACCTGACGCGGACCTTTCGCGCGGATGCGGGGATCGTCATCTCCGCTTCCCACAACGCCTACCAGGACAACGGCATCAAGTTCTTCTCGGCCGAGGGCGCCAAGCTGGGCGATGAGATCGAGGAGCGCATCGAGCGCGCACTGGATGAGACCCTGACCACGGTGTCACCGAGGGAGTTGGGCAAGGCCAGCCGGGTCGACGACGCCGCCGGGCGCTATATCGAGTTCTGCAAGTCGACGATCCCCGACCGGGTCAACCTGCACGGCCTGCGTATCGTGCTGGACTGCGCCCATGGCGCGACGTATCACATCGCGCCGGCGGTGTTCAAGGAGCTCGGGGCCAAGGTCAGCCTGGTCGGGGCCGAGCCCGACGGCCTCAATATCAACCAGGAGGTGGGCTCGACCCATCCCGCGGCGCTGCGCGCGGCGGTGATCCAGCAAGGCGCCGATCTGGGTATCGCCTTCGATGGCGACGGCGATCGAGTACTGATGGTGGACGCCGACGGTCACGAGATCGACGGTGACGACATGCTCTACCTGATCGCCAAGGACCGTCACGAGCGTGGCGAGTTGGGTGGTGGGGTGGTCGGTACCCTGATGAGCAACTTCGGGCTGGCTGCAGCGCTGGAGTCCATGGGCGTGCCCTTCGAGCGTGCCAAGGTCGGCGATCGCTACGTGATGGAGCGCCTGGCCGCCAACGACTGGCAGCTGGGTGGCGAGTCCTCGGGGCATATCGTCTGTCGCCACGTGCAGACCACCGGCGACGGTATCGTCTCGGCGCTGCAGGTGCTGTCCTACATGGTGCGTGAGGAAAAGCCGCTGTCACGTCTGCTGCACGGCTTCGAGAAGGCGCCCCAGTCGCTGGTCAACGTGCGCTTGTCGGCGGGCGTCGACGCCAAGGCGGTGATGGCCGACCCGAGTCTCGAACAGGCCACCCGTGCGGTCGAGGCCGAGCTTGGCGATGAGGGCCGCGTGCTGCTGCGCCCCTCGGGTACCGAGCCGCTGATTCGCGTCATGGTCGAGGGGCGCCCTCATCTGGATGTCGAAGGGCTGGCCAGGCGTCTGGCCGATGACGTGCGTGAGCTGGTCGGCTGAACCCTGATCTCACCGCCCGGTTTCGCGGTGCCATGACGCGAGGCCTGGTGGACCCTGATGCCGGCGAGAGCGCCTTGTCGGCTTGCTCCAGCGCGGGACCGAAGGCTTCGATCCCGCGGCAAATCTTGTCTTGACAGGGCCGCTCCTATACCATTTCGGCCCACCTTGAAAGAGGATGTTCCATGCGTGCACCGCTGATCGCCGGCAACTGGAAGATGAATGGCTCGCTGAGCCTGATCGATACCTTCGCCGAGGCGCTGTCCGGCGCTGAATTGCCGCAGGCGGTGACGCTGGCCCTGGCGGTTCCCTTTCCCTATGTCGGGGTGGCCAGGGAACGGTTGCCGCAGAGCGTCAGGCTGGCCGGCCAGACCCTGAGCGACCAGCCGAGCGGAGCCTTCACCGGCGAGGTGAGCGGCGCCATGCTTGCTGACGTCGGCGCCGACATGGTGCTGGTCGGACACTCCGAGCGGCGTACCCTGTTCGGAGAAGACGACGCGGCGGTGCTGGCACGGGTGCAGGCCGCGCTGGGTCAGGGGCTGACGCCGGTGCTGTGCCTGGGGGAAACCCTGGAAGAGCGCGACGCCGAGCGTACCGAGGCGGTGGTGCTCGGTCAGCTCGAGGCGGTGATGGAAGCCCTCGACAGTGACGAGCGCGCGCGCCTGGTATTGGCCTACGAGCCGGTCTGGGCGATCGGCACCGGTCGTACCGCAACGCCTGAGCAGGCGCAGCAGGTGCATGCGGCGATTCGTGCACGACTCGAACGTTACGATGGCGCCCTGGCGGCGTCCATGCAGGTTCTCTACGGCGGCAGCATGAAGCCCGACAACGCGGCGGAATTGCTGGCCCAACCGGACATCGACGGCGGCCTGATCGGCGGAGCATCGCTGAAGGTCGACGATTTTCTAGCCATTTGTCAGTCAGCAGGTTGAATCCATGCAAGTTGCCATTCTCATGATCCATGTGGCGATCGCCATCGCCCTGGTCGTTCTTATCCTGCTGCAGCAGGGCAAGGGCGCCGATGCCGGCGCCTCCTTCGGTGGCGGTGCCTCCCAGACCGTCTTCGGTTCCCGTGGCAGCGGCAGTTTCCTGTCCAAGGCGACCGGGGCGCTGGCGGCGTGTTTCTTCGCCACTTCCCTGACCCTGGCCTACTTCGCATCCGAGGCGGGCAATTCCGCGCCAGAAGCGGGTATTCCCGACGCCGAGGTGATCGAGCGGCAGAACAGCGCGCCGACCCTGGATGACGAAAGCACCCAGAACAGTGCGCCTGCGCTTGAGGAAGAAAGTCAGGAAAATTCTGCGCCTACGCTTGACGAAGGTTCAAGCGACGTGGATAATGCAGCGCCAGTGCTGGAGGACAGCCAAGGCTGATCTCCGGAACTCCCCTAGCCGAAGTGGTGGAATTGGTAGACACGCTATCTTGAGGGGGTAGTGACCTTACGGTCGTGCGGGTTCAAGTCCCGCCTTCGGCACCATCCTCGTCTTCTGCAATGACGGCGTGGATGACAAGCTCTCCCGGTGATGACCGGTGATCTTCTCTCAGGGTTGGCGGTTCGGTGAAATGCCTTGACGCCCTGGTCAAGGCGCAGTATACTCACCGGCCTAGATTGATGCGGGGTGGAGCAGTCTGGTAGCTCGTCGGGCTCATAACCCGAAGGTCATCGGTTCAAATCCGGTCCCCGCTACCATCTTCTTGGCAGGCATGCAGGTATCCTCAAGGGGCATGCGAACTTCTGCCAGATGGTGACAGGTTTCTTGGAAAAAGCCCCTTCCTGTGAAGGGGCTTTTTGTTAGCAGCTTGCCGGGGCTCGCCCGGCGGCGCGAACGCCAATCAGCCACCTGACTTTCCTGTTCACTCCCGGCCAGGTGCTGATGCAACGGCTGTAGGAGCTTTCATTCGTGGCGACCAAAGATGCTGCGCTCAATGCGTTGATCGAACCGGTGGTAACGGCCATGGGGTTCGAGCTCTGGGGTATCGACTATCTGTCCCAGGGAAAACATTCCCGTCTGGTGATTTACATCGATCACGCCGATGGCGTCAGTGTCGACAACTGTGCCGATATCAGTCGACAGGTCAGCGCCATCATGGATGTCGAGGATCCCATCGCCGGGGAGTACCGTCTCGAGGTGTCTTCGCCCGGGATGGATCGTCCGCTGTTCCGTCTCGATCAGTTCTCCCGTTACGCTGGCCATCACGTGGCTCTGAAGCTGCGCGCTCCCTTCGAGGGTCGGCGCAAGTTCCAGGGCGTGCTCGCCGGAACCGAGGGTGACGAGGTGCTGGTGCAGATCGACGGTGAGGAATACTGCTTTCCGATCGACGGCATCGATCAGGCGCGGGTGGTTCCTCAGTTTGACGAGTGACGCTCACTGATGCGCGACGACTGATGCGCGACAAGAGAGAACAAGGATCGGTTTTTTGGCGAGGCTTTAAGGCATGAGTAAAGAAATTCTGGCGGTCGTTGACGCGATCTCCAACGAGAAGGGTGTCCCCCGTGAGGTCATCTTCGAAGCCGTCGAGGCGGCGCTGGCCAGTGCCTCGCGCAAGCGCTTCGAGGATGAGGAAGCCAGCGTCCGCGTACACATCGACCGGATGACCGGCGAGTACGAGACCTTCCGCCGCTGGGTGGTGGTCGAGGACGATGACTTCGACGGACCCGACGCCGAGATCAAGCTGACCTTCGCCGAAAAGCGGGATCCGCCGCTGGGCCTGGGTGACGTGGTCGAGGAGCGCATCGAGAATGCGGCCTTCGGTCGTATCGCCGCCCAGACCGCCAAGCAGGTCATCGTGCAGAAGGTGCGCGAGGCCGAGCGTGCCGAGGTCGTGCGCATCTATGCCGAGCGTGAAGGTGAACTGGTCGCGGGTATCGTCAAGAAGACGACACGTGACGGCCTGATCATTGACCTGGGCGACAACGCCGAGGCCTTCCTGCCGCGCAGCGAGATGATCCCCGGTGAGCGCTACCGCATGAACGAGCGGGTGCGCGCACTGCTGGTCAAGGTCGACGCCGAGGCGCGTGGCGCCCAGTTGATCCTGTCGCGCACCAACCCGCAGATGATCATTGAGCTGTTCAAGATCGAGGTTCCCGAGATCGCCGAGCAGCTTATCGAGATCAAGGGTGCGGCGCGTGATCCGGGCTCCCGGGCCAAGATCGCGGTCAAGACCAACGACCGTCGCATCGACCCGGTGGGCGCCTGCGTCGGCATGCGCGGTTCGCGCGTGCAGGCGGTGTCCTCGGAGCTGCAGAACGAACGCGTCGACATCGTGCTGTGGGACGACAATCCCGCACAGCTGGTGATCAACGCCATGGCCCCGGCCGACGTCGCCTCCATCCTGGTGGATGAGGATGCCCACGCCATGGACGTGGCCGTCGCCGAGGACAACCTGGCCCAGGCCATCGGCCGTAGTGGCCAGAACGTGCGTCTCGCGTCCGAGCTGACCGGCTGGCGTATCAACGTCATGACCGAAGCCGACGCCGAGGCCAAGCGCGACCAGGAAATCGACAGTCTGGTCGAGCACTTCGTTCAGCACCTGGACATCGATGATGATGTCGCTCGGCTGCTGGTCGAGGAAGGTTTCACCTCGCTTGAAGAGGTGGCCTACGTACCGGTCGAGGAAATGCTGGAAATCGAAGAGTTCGACGAAGACCTCATCGAGGAGCTTCGAGCTCGCGCCAAGGACGAGCTCTTGAACCTGGCCATTGCCTCCGAGGAGGAACTGGACGGAGCCCAGCCGGCGGATGATCTGCTGGAGATGGACGGAATGGAGCGCCATCTGGCCTTCATCCTGGCCAGCCGTGGCATCAAGACCATGGAAGATCTGGCTGAACAGTCTGTCGATGATCTGGTGGACATCGAAGAGGTGGACGAAGAGCGCGCCGCGGCATTGATCATGACCGCCCGTGCGCCTTGGTTCGAGAGCGAACAGTAACAGGGTCACGGGCTGAGGAGGGTCGTAATGTCAGAGATGACCGTTAAGGATTTTGCAGCGAAGGTGGGGCGTGAAGTGCCCCGTCTGCTGGAACAGATGAAAGAAGCCGGACTCGAGCACAAGTCGGAAGCCGACGCCGTGTCCGAGGAAGACAAGCGCAAGCTGTTGGACTTTCTGACCAAGAGCCATGGCGGTGGCAGCGGTGTGGGCGCGGCTGCGCGCAATCGCATCACCCTGACCCGCAAGACGCGCAGCAAGATCAAGACCAGCGAGCGCGGCAAGACCATCGAGGTCCAGGTCCGCAAGAAGCGCACCTACGTCAAGCGTGACGAGGCCCAGGAAGAAGCCCCGGCGCCGGTCGAGGACCACGGTCCGCGTCAGCTGGTCGGCGACATGGCCGATTCCCGTGCACGTCGCGAGGCTCAGGAGGCCGAAGAAGCCAAGCAGCGCGCCGAGCAGAAGGCGAGCCAGGACGCCGAGCAGGCCGCCAAGGCCAAGCGCGAGGCCGAAGAGGCCGCCGTCGTGCCCGACATTCCGGTGCCCGAGCTCGACACCTCTGCCCCGGCTGGCGACGAGCCGCCGGCGCCGCCCAAGGAAGGTCGTGGCGACGTGCGTCGTGCCGCCGTCAAGAAGGCCGCCGCCAAGACCGGCAAGAAAGGCCGTGGCGAGCGTGACGACGACGATCGCAGCGACCGCGAAGAGCGTCGTCGTGGCGGTGGCAAGAAGGCCAAGCGCGCCGAGCGTCGTGGCAGCCGTCGTGGCGGCAGCCAGGGCAACGGCAAGCATGGCTTCCAGAAGCCGACCCAGCCGATCGTGCGTGAAGTCTCGATCCCCGAGTCCATCTCGGTGGCCGAACTGGCCGACAAGATGTCGATCAAGGCCAACGAGGTCATCAAGGCCATGTTCACCATGGGCGCCGCGGTGACCATCAACCAGACCATCGACCAGGACACTGCGGCTATCGTGGTGGAAGAAATGGGCCACACGCCCAAGCTGGTCAAGGACGATGCCCTCGAGACCGAAGTGCTCGAAGCCATCTCCTACGAGGGCGAGGAAATCACCCGCTCTCCGGTGGTCACGGTCATGGGTCACGTCGACCACGGCAAGACCTCGCTGCTCGACTATATTCGTCGTGCCAAGGTGGCCACCGGTGAAGCCGGCGGTATCACCCAGCACATCGGTGCCTATCACGTCGAGGACGACAGCGACGGTGTGACCTTCCTCGACACCCCTGGTCACGCGGCGTTTACCGCCATGCGTGCCCGTGGTGCCAAGGCCACCGACGTGGTCATCCTGGTGGTGGCGGCCGACGACGGTGTCATGCCCCAGACCATCGAGGCGGTAGAGCACTCCAAGGCTGCCGAAGTGCCGATGGTGGTCGCGGTCAACAAGATCGACAAGCCGGAAGCCGATCCCGACCGGGTCAAGAATGAGCTGTCCCAGCACGGCGTGATCTCCGAGGAGTGGGGTGGCGACACCCAGTTCGTCCACGTCTCCGCCAAGTCTGGCGAAGGCATCGAGGAACTGCTGGAAGCCGTTCACCTGGTCTCCGAGGTGCTCGAGCTCAAGGCGGTCCCGAGCGCGCCCGGCAAGGGTGTGGTGGTCGAGTCTCGCCTCGACAAGGGTCGCGGCCCGGTGGCCACCGTGCTGGTCCAGAACGGTACCCTGAAGAAGGGCGACATCGTACTGGCCGGTCTGCACTACGGCCGTGTGCGTGCCCTGACCAACGAACTCGGCAAGCAGGTCGACGCCGTGGGTCCCGCCATGCCGGTGGAGATCCAGGGTCTCGATGGCACCCCGGAAGCCGGTGACGACTTCATGGTCGTGGCCGACGAGAAGAAGGCGCGTGAAGTCGCCAACTTCCGCCAGGGCAAGTACCGCGAGATTCGCCTGGCACGCCAGCAGAAGGCCAAGCTGGAGAACATGTTCTCCCAGATGGGCCAGAGCGAGGCCGCCAAGGTCAACATCGTGCTCAAGGCCGACGTCCAGGGTTCCCTGGAAGCGATCAAGGGCGCCCTCGAGGAGCTGTCCACCGACGAGGTGCAGGTGTCCGTGGTGTCCTCCGGCGTTGGCGGTATCACCGGTACCGATGCCAACCTGGCGCTGGCCAGTGAGGCCATCGTGGTCGGCTTCAACGTGCGTGCCGATGCGGCCGCCCGCGAGATCATCGAGCGTGAAGGTCTGGAGCTGCGCTACTACAGCGTCATCTACCACCTGATCGACGAGGTCAAGCAGGCCATGAGCGGCATGCTCGAGCCCGAGTGGAAGGAAGAGATCGTCGGTATTGCCGAGGTCCGTGACGTCTTCCGCGCGCCCAAGATCGGTGCCGTGGCTGGCTGCATGGTGGTCGAGGGTACGGTCTTCCGTAACAAGAAGATCCGCGTGCTGCGCGACAACGTGGTCATCTACGAAGGCGAGCTCGAGTCGCTGCGCCGCTTCAAGGACGACGTCCAGGAAGTGCGCAACGGCATGGAGTGTGGCATCGGGGTGAAGAACTACAACGATGTCCAGGTCAACGACAAGATCGAGGTCTTTGACCAGGTCAAGGTCGAGCGCACGCTGTAAGCGTTCGAGGAGTCGTCATCCATGCGCGAATTCAAGCGTACCGACCGAGTGGCCGACCAGCTCCAGAAGGAGCTGGCGGTCCTGATCCAGCGCGAGGTCAAGGACCCGCGCCTGGGGATGGTCACCGTGAGCGGGGTCGAGGTCAGTCGTGACCTCGGCTACGCCGATGTCCACATCACCCTGCTGGGTGAGCAGGACCCGGAACGGATCAAGGAAAACCTCAAGGTGCTCAAGCGCGCCGGCGGTTTCCTGCGTAGCCAGGTGGCGCGTCGCATCAAACTACGTCACGTGCCGGAACTGCGCTTTCACTATGACGAAAGCGTGGTGCGTGGTCAGCACCTGTCATCGCTGATCGAAGAGGCGGTGGCCAGCGATCGCTCTCGCCACCCCGAGGGGGATGACGAGAACGACAGCGGCGAGGACGGGGCCAAGGACTGATGGCCCGTCGTCGTCGAGGACTGCCGATCGATGGTGTACTGCTGCTGGACAAGCCCAAGGGCATGTCCAGCAACTTTGCACTGCAGCGGGCGAGGCGCCTGTACCAGGCCCAGAAGGCCGGTCATACCGGTACCCTGGACCCCATGGCGACAGGGCTTCTGCCGGTGCTGTTCGGCGAGGCTACCAAGTTTTCCAACCAGCTGCTCGAGGCCGACAAGGTGTACCGCACCCGGGTCGAGCTCGGGCAGAGCACCGATACCGGTGACGCCGAAGGCGAGGTCATCGCCGAGGCGCCGGTGCCGGCGCTGGTGCGCAGCGACGTCGCGTCGGTAGTGGCGGATTTCATCGGCGAGCAGGATCAACTGCCGCCGATGTATTCCGCGCTCAAGCACCAGGGGCGCAAGCTCTACGAACTGGCGCGAGAGGGCAAAAGCGTAGATCGTGCAACCCGGCGGATAAGGGTGTATGATGCTCGGCTACTTTCCGCCAGCCTCGAGGGCGAGTCCCCAGGATTCGACCTGGAGGTCCGGGTCAGCAAAGGCACCTATGTGCGTACGCTGGCCGAGGACATGGCCAAGGCGCTGGGTTGCGAAGGGCATATCTCGCAGCTCAGACGGCTGAAGACCGGCCCCTTCGATGCCGATGGCATGGTCGATTTCGACACGCTCGAGGCCCAGGACGACGGCCAGCGCCAGGCGCGCCTGGCACCGATCGACAGTCTGCTTCAACACCTCCCGGCTCATCGCCTCAGTGAGGCAGGTGTCCAGGCCCTGCGCTTTGGACGCCCGGCACGCGGTGAGCTCGAGGGCGGCGATTCGGCCATGGCCGAGGAGTCGTTGTATCGCCTCTATCAGGGTGAGTCCTTTATCGGTCTCGGTCTGGTCGAGCCTACCGGGGATATCGTGCCCCGGCGCCTTCTGAGCACGTTCGTCGCGGGCTCAGGGCAAGACTGACCCCCTCAAGGGGTTGCGGCAGCTGGAGACTGCAAATATGCGTGGTCTCCGACATTCATCATTCAGGCATATTGCTTACTGGAGAGACAGATGGCACTTACCGCCGAACAGAAGGCCGAAATCGTCAACGAATACGGCCGTGGTGACAGCGACACCGGTTCCCCCGAGGTTCAGGTGGCCCTGCTCAGCGCCAACATCAACGGCCTGCAGGATCACTTCAAGACCAACAAGCAGGATCACCACTCCCGTCGTGGCCTGATCCGCATGGTCAACCAGCGCCGCAAGCTGCTTGACTACCTCAAGCGCAAGGACTTCGAGCGCTATCAGTCCCTGATCCAGCGTCTGGGTCTGCGTCGCTAAGACGCAAGCGCGACAAGGCTTCCTTCGGGAAGCGGCGTCAGATAACGGGCAGCCCCACGGGGCTGCCCGTTGTCGTTGGTGGTACAGCGTTGTGCGCGGTCGCGGCAGGCAGCGGCGGCCACTTGAAACTCCCTTGACCTTTGTGGTGGCCCTCACGGGCTTGACCCCCTAAAATAGTCGCCGAGTCAAAAACGACCCAAACATCGAAAAGTAAAGGAAGTCGCCGTGAATCCGGTCAAGAAGACGTTTCAGTACGGTCGCAGCACCGTCACCCTGGAAACCGGGCGCATCGCCCGCCAGGCCACCGGTGCCGTGATGGTCACCATGGACGACACCGTGGTGCTGTGCACCGTGGTGGCCAGAAAGGAGGCCAACCCGAGCCAGCCTTTCTTCCCGTTGTCTGTCCACTACCAGGAAAAGACCTACGCGGTCGGCAAGATTCCCGGCGGCTTCTTCAAGCGTGAAGGGCGTCCCACCGAGAAGGAAACCCTCACCTCGCGACTGATCGACCGTCCGATCCGTCCGCTGTTCCCCAAGGGCTTCATGAACGAAGTCCAGGTCATCTGTACCGTGCTGTCCACCGATCGCAACCACGATCCGGACATCGCCGCGATGATCGGCACCTCGGCGGCGCTGGCGATTTCCGGCGTGCCCTTCAATGGTCCCATCGGCGCCGCTCGTGTGGGCTTCAATGAAGAGCGTGGCTACTTCCTCAACCCGACCGTCGAGGAGCTCGGCGGCTCCGAGCTGAACATGGTCGTGGCCGGTACCGAGAAGGCCGTGCTGATGGTCGAGTCCGAGGCCGAAGAGCTGCTCGAGGACGAGATGCTGGGCGCCGTGCTGTTCGGCCACCAGGAAATGCAGACCGTCATCCAGGCGATCAACGAGCTGACCGCCGAGGCCGGCAAGGCCAAGTGGGAGTGGCAGCCCGCCGCCGAGAACACCGCGCTCAAGGAAGCCCTGGCCCAGGGCTTCGAAGCCAAGGTCGGCGAAGCCTACCGCATCACCGACAAGATGCAGCGCCAGGATGCCCTGTCCGCACTCAAGACCGAGGCCGTCGAGAAGCTGGCCGGTGAAGAAGACGGCAAGTTCGAGGCCTCCGAGGTCGAAGGCGCCTTCGCCGGTCTCGAGAAGCGCGTGGTACGTGCCCGCGTGATCAAGGGCGAGCCGCGTATCGACGGCCGTGACCACAAGACCGTGCGTCCGCTGGCCATCGAGGCCGGCACCCTGCCCAAGACCCACGGCAGCGCCATCTTCACCCGTGGCGAGACCCAGGCGGTGGTCGTCGCGACCTTGGGCACCCTGCGTGACTCCCAGCTGATCGAGTCGCTGGAAGGTGAGCGCAAGGACCGCTTCCTGCTGCACTACAACTTCCCTCCGTACTCGGTGGGCGAGGCTGGCTTCATGGGCGGTCCCAAGCGTCGCGAGATCGGCCACGGTCGTCTGGCCCGTCGTGGTGTCCAGGCCATGCTGCCGGCGGAAGAGGACTTCCCCTACACCATTCGCGTGGTCTCCGAGATCACCGAGTCCAACGGCTCCAGCTCCATGGCCTCTGTCTGCGGCACCTCGCTGGCACTGATGGACGCCGGCGTGCCGATCAAGGCACCGGTAGCGGGTATCGCCATGGGCCTGGTCAAGGACGCTGACGGCTACGCCGTGCTGACCGACATCCTCGGCGACGAGGATCACCTCGGCGACATGGACTTCAAGGTGGCCGGCAGCGCCGAGGGTGTCACCGCCCTGCAGATGGACATCAAGATCGAGGGTATCGATGAGCAGATCATGGAAACGGCCCTGAACCAGGCCCATGAGGCGCGCATCAGCATCCTCGAGCAGATGAACACCGTGATCGCCGAAAGCCGTGCCGAGGTCTCCGACAACGCGCCCTCCATGGCCACCATCAAGATCGACCCGGACAAGATCCGCGACGTCATCGGCAAGGGTGGCGCCACCATCCGCAAGATCTGCGACGACACCGGCGCCTCCATCGATCTGGACGACGACGGCACCGTGCGCATCTACGCCGAGGACAAGAAGGCCGCCAAGAAGGCCATCGATACCGTGCTGGCGATCACCGCCGAGGCGGAAATCGGCAAGCTGTACCGTGGCAAGGTGGTGCGTATCGCCGACTTCGGCGCCTTCGTCAACATCATGCCGGGTACCGACGGCCTGGTGCACATCTCCCAGATCGTGCCCGAGCGCGTCAATGACGTGCGTGACTACCTCAATGAGGGTGACGAGATCGTGGTCAAGGTGCTCGACATCGACAACCGCAATCGCGTCAAGCTGACGATCAAGGAAATGACCGAAGAAGAGAAGGCTGCCTTCGAAGCCGAGGAAGCCGAAACCGAGATCTGATCGCACTCGGTGTCTGACGCCCCCGTCGCTGACGCCACGGGGGCGTTTTTGTGTGTGTCCCGCTGATCTCGGCCTGTCGGCGCGATCACCGGGCGGTAATGAGATGGACATGACGCAACTCGATTCCTCTTCGGCCGCGCCCGCCAAGGCCACCACCCGTCGCCGCGACTGGTGGGCCGTGGTCAGTGTGATGGCCGGCATCTTTCTGCTGGTGACCGCCGAGCAGCTCCCCATCGGGCTGTTGTCCCAGCTCGCTTCCTCGCTGGACGTCAGCGAGGGCAAGGCGGGTTTGATGATCACCGTGCCCGGCGTCGTGGCGGCGTTCGCCGCGCCGCTGTTGCCGGTGGCGGTGGGGCGCCTCGATCGCCGCTACCTGCTGACCGGGCTGATGGCCTTGATGGCCCTGGCCAGTGTCCTCGGTGCATTGATGGACAGCTTTGGCTGGCTGCTGGCCACCCGGGTGCTGATCGGCTGCTGCATCGGTGGCTTCTGGGCCATCGCCGGCGGACTCGCCGGCAGACTGGTGGCGCTCGAGCAGGTGCCGCGGGCGATGTCGCTGATCTTCAGCGGTGTCGCTGCTGCCACGGTGCTGGGGGTGCCGGCGGGGACCTGGCTGGGCGATGTCAGTGACTGGCGCACCGCCTTCGCCGCCCTCGGCGGCCTGAGTGTGGTGGTGTGCATCGGCCTGTGGCACCTGTTGCCGAGCCTGCCCGCCCGCAAGCCGGTACGGCTGGCGAGTCTTGGTGGCCAGCTCAGGGTGCCCGGCGTGTGCATCGGCGCCCTGGCGACCGCGCTTATCGTGGTCGGCCATTTTGGCGCCTACACCTTCGTCAGCCCGATCCTGCAGCGTCTTGGCGGGGTAGCGCTGGGCGATGTCTCTCGCCTGCTGCTGCTGTTTGGCGCGGCGGGGCTCGCCGGCAACTTCATTGCCGGTAGCCTCGCCGGTGGCCGGCCCTACCTCACGGTGCTGCTGATACCCTTGGTGCTGGCGGCCACGACCCTGGCCTTTCCCTGGCTGGGTACCCGCCCGTTCAGCGCCACGGTGTTGCTGATGCTGTGGGGGCTGGTGTTCGGCGGTATCTCGGTCAGCCTGCAGACCTGGATCCTGCGCTCGGCCACCAATCCCGAGGCCGCCACCGCCATGATGGCCTTCGTGTTCAACCTGTCGATCGGCCTCGGCGCCTTGTCCGGCGGCCAGGTGGTGGATGCGCTCGGACTGTCGGCGGTGCTGCTGGCGGCGGGAGGGCTGTTCGTGGCAGCGGCGCTGCTGATCGCAGTGACCCCTGCGCGGGTGGTCAGCCGGCAGGAAACCAGGCCGCCCGGGTCGACGCCGCGGACTTGATCCCGGGCATGACGCAGGGCGTCAGCCCTTATGGCGAGTCGTGGCAGAGGGTAACCTCGGCTCGCTTTCGTTCTTGTTGTTTGATGATGGACTTACCGTGAGTCGAGGAGCCTCGATGTCTTCTTCCCTTGTTGTGCCAGCGAGCCTGCGTGGCTGGCTGGTGCTGGTGGCGGCCGTCGCCGTCTTTGCTGCGGGTATCTGGCCCGTGATCACGCTGGTCAATCAGGCGCGGCTGGTGCTGGGCCTGCCGGCGCTGGTGGCCTGGAGCTACCTGATCCTGGTCGGCTGTACGCTGACGATGCTGCTGGGCAATCGTCTGCTCCATCGGGGTCAGGACGAAGCCGGCGAGCAAGCTGGCAATGGCGAAAAAGGCGCAAGGATCGGAAAAGTGGGAGAGGGCGAGGTCGACGATGAGTGAGTGGTTGCCGCTGAGTCTGACCCTTGGCTACGTCCTGCTGGCCCTGGTCATCGGCCTGGGCGGTCGCGCCGGGCGCTCGTCGAACGCGCTGGAGGAGTGGGGCGTGGCCGGGCGCAGCATGGGCCCGGTCACACTGTATCTGTTGATCGCCGCCGGCAGCGTCAGTGCCTACACCTTCATGGGGGCGCCGGGCTGGGCCTACGCCAAGGGCGTGCCGGTGTTCTACGTGGTGGTCTACCTGGGCTATCTGGCACTGGTGGCCTGGTACTTCGGCCCCCGGGTGTGGGCTTTCGGTGCCCACTTCGGCCATGTTACCCAGGCCAGTGCCATCGCCGATCGTTACCAGAGTCCGGGGCTCGGTGCGCTGGCGGCGCTGGTGATGGCGATCGGCTCGCTGGCCTACGCGGTGCTGCAGACCATCGGCTCGGCCTACATCCTCAATGTGATGAGTGGTGGGCGCATCCCGATCTGGCTGGGGGTGGTGATCGTGCTGGGCGCTATTGCGGTCTATCTCACCCTGCGCGGACAGCGGGCCATCGGTCGTACCAACGTCTTCCAGGGCATATTGATGTTCGCGGTGGCCTGGTCCGTCGGTCTGTGGGCCACCCACAGCGCCACCGGTCAGTGGGGATTTGACGAGGTGTACCGTCAGGCCCTCGCCGAGCGCCCGGCGTTTCTGACCCTTCCCGGCGCCGGTGGCGACATGAGCTTTGCCTTCTGGACCACCTCGATCATCGTCTCGATGCTGTCGTTCATGCCGCCGGTGTGGACCCAGTGGATGAGCGCTACCTCGGCGCGCACCCTACGGCTCTCTGCCACCTGGCTGCCCAGCTACTATCTGGTGATCCTGCCGCTGGTCACGGTGGGCTTTATCGGCGTCTTCGCCCTGCCGGGGCTCGAGCGTGCCGATACCGTGGTGCTCGAGTACGCCATGGCCAACTTGCCAGTGCTGCTGGTAGGGCTGCTCGGCGCCGGCACCCTGGCCGCCTCGATGTCCTCGTCCGAGCCCTTTATCCACTCGGTGGCGCTGAGCCTCAGCCGCGACGTGATAGGGCCCTGGGCCGGCTTCAGCGATGAGCGTGCCGGGCGCTGGGCCAAGCGCTTGATCGTGCCCTTGATGGCGTTGGTGATCGCGCCGCTGGCGATCGCCGAGCCGGGGAGCCTGGTGATGATCCTGCTGATCGGTCTCGGCTTCGCCTCCCAGGTGCTGCCAGCCTTCATCGGCATGTTCTTCTGGCCCCGGGCCAACGCTCGCGGCGTGACCGCCGGCATCCTGGCGGGCTTTGTGGTGACGGTGGCCTGCATCACCCTGTGGCCGCATCCGCTGGGCATCCATGCCGGCTTCTGGGGGCTGTTGGTCAACCTGCCGGTGTTCGTCGTGACGAGCCTTGCAAGCGCCCCCACCGATGAATCAGTGGTCGAGCGCTTCTTCCGTCTGGCGGCGCCGGCCTGGTCGCAGAAGCGGTGGGGAGCCCACCGGGAAGAGCGTCATGGCCGAGCGACAAGAGGAAGGGCGGTAGACAACGGGGTGTGATCCCTGGCGCCCGAGGCGACAGCGAGCGCGTCATGGGGGGGCGCTCAACGTGGCATGAAAAAGGCCCCTGCTGGGCAGGGGCCTATCTGGGCAGTGCTTACTTCGCAAGTGCTTGATTGACGAGGGCCTGTCGGTCAGCGCCCTCTGGCGTCGAGGCGTCGAGGCGCCGATCAGCGCTCGATGGCGAGCGCCACGCCCTGACCGCCACCGATACACAGGGTAGCAAGGCCCTTCTTGGCGTCGCGGGCGATCATCTCGTGGACCAGGGTCACCAGCACGCGGCAGCCGGAGGCGCCGATCGGGTGGCCAAGGGCGATGGCACCGCCGTTGACGTTGATCTTGTCGGTATCCCAGCCGAGTTCCTTGTTGACCGAGATGGCCTGGGCGGCGAAGGCCTCGTTGGCCTCGACCAGATCCAGCTCATCGATGCTCCAGCCGGCCTTCTCGAGGCAGCGGCGGGTGGCCGGGGCCGGGCCGATGCCCATGATCGCCGGGTCGACGCCGGCGTTGGAGTAGGCCTTGATGCGTGCCAGCGGCTCCAGGCCGAGCTCCTTGGCCTTGTCGGCGGAACACAGCATGACCACGGCGGCGCCATCGTTGAGCGAGGAGGCGTTGCCGGCGGTCACGCTGCCGTCCTTCTTGAACGCCGGACGCATGGTGCCGAGTTTTTCTGCGGACACTTCGCGCGGGTTCTCGTCGGTGTCGAAGACCACCGGGTCGCCCTTGCGCTGGGGAATCTCGATCGGCACGATCTGGCCCTTGAAGCGGCCTTCCTTGATCGCGGCGGCGGCCTTCTGCTGGGAGGCGGCGGCGAAGGTGTCCATCTCCTCGCGGGTGACACCGTACTTCTCGCCGAGGTTCTCGGCGGTGATGCCCATATGGTAGTTGTTGAAGGCGTCCCACAGGCCGTCATGGACCATGGTATCGATGGCCTTCCAGTCACCCATGCGCTGGCCGTTGCGTGAATTGGGCAGCACGTGCGGGGAAGCCGACATGTTTTCCTGACCGCCGGCGATGATCACCTCGGCGTCGCCGAGCATGATCGCCTGGGCGCCCAGATGCAGGGCCTTGAGGCCGGAGCCACAGACCTTGTTGATGGTCATGGCGGGCACGGCGTCGGGCAGGCCTGCCTTGATGGACGCCTGACGGGCGGGGTTCTGGCCGACACCTGCGGTCAGCACCTGCCCCAGCAGGACCTCGTCGACCTGTTCCGGCTTGACGCCGGTCTGTGCCAGCACGTCCTTGATCACGGCGGCGCCAAGGTCGCTGGCGGGAATGCCGGCGAGGGAGCCACCGAAGGCGCCAACGGCGGTACGGCGTGCAGCAACGATCACCACTTCTTGCATGGAGTGTCTCCTGACTTTAAGGGGCTGTCCCGTCAGCATAGGGAGCCTTGTGCAACGCGGCAATCCCTGTATGCCCGGTTTCGACGGGGGACTTTAGTATAGCGATCAAGATCAATTCGCGAGCCGTTATGGTCAATCGCGCATAGAGCACCGACGATCGCTAAAGTAGCAAAGAGTGGCGAAAAGACCACCGGTTGGCCTGGGGGGGCCTGGACGAGTGTCTCGCAGCGCCCTGGCCCGGTCACTCGGTGGCGGCGACGCCCCGCTGGTGGCCTCGCCGCTCCAGGTTCAAGCGCTCGATGGCTGTCACCAGTTCGCTGGCGTGGGTGATGGCGATGGCGCCCTCCGGGGTGTGCTCCTCGTCGGGAAAGTGGTTGATGTGGATGACCTGCATGCCGGCCTTGAGTCCGGCTTCCACCCCTACCGCAGCGTCGTCGATCACCACGCAGTTCTCCGGTTCGGCGCCCATGCCTTCGGCGGCGGCGAGATACAACCCGGGGTCCGGCTTCCACACCTGCAACTCGTAGGCGCTGTAGAGATTGTCGCCGAAGTGCGGCGCCAGTCCACTGGTTGCCATGGCCAGGCGGATCTTGGCCAGCGGGCCGTTGGAGGCCACCGCCTTGGGGTGGCCGGAAAGCACTGCAAGGGCTTCCGGGATGCCCGGAACCGGGGTCAGCTCGGCCTTCATGCGCGCGGCCATATTGTCCCGCAGGCGATCCTCCATGACGTCGCGCCGGGCGTCATCGAGGGCGCCGAAGCGTTGCTCGAGTTCGAGCACGATGTCGAGAAAGCGCACGCCGCGAAACTCCTCCATGTACTGCTCGGGCGTGAACGGCAGGCCGAAGTCGGGGAAGGTCTCGGCCATGGCCCGGGCGAGCAGCGGCTCGCTGTCGACCAGGGTGCCGTCGGAGTCGAACAGCAGGCAGAGGGGGGCGGTGGTGTCGGACATGGATACCTCGCGGGAAGAGGGGGGAATCAGCGCTTCAGCACTTCGTCATTGACCGGGCTCAGCGGGCGTTCACCCTGGAGCGCCAGGCGGATATTGTCCACCGCGCGCTGGGCCATGGCGGTACGCGTCTCGTGGGTGGCCGAGCCGATATGGGGCAGGGCGACCACATTGGCCATGTGCGGCAGCGGTGAGTCTGCGGGCAGCGGCTCCTGCTCGTAGACGTCGAGGCCGGCGGCGTGCAGGGTGCCGTCTTGCAGCGCCGCGATCATGGCGGCTTCGTCTACCACCTTGCCACGGGCCAGGTTGACGAAGATGGCGCCGGGCTTCATGCGCTGGAACTCGGCGGCGCCGAAGAGCTTTTCGGTCTCGCGGGAGAGCGGCACCGTGACGCAGACGAAATCGGCCTGCTCGAGCAGCTCTTCCAGCTCGCGTCGCTGGGCGCCGAGTTCTCGCTCGAGCTCAGGCTTGGGTGAGGCCTTGGTATAGAGGATCTTCATGCCGAAGCCCAGGGCGCCGCGGCGGGCGATGGCGGCGCCGATACGGCCCATACCGACCATGCCCAGAGTCTTGCCGTGGACGTCGCTGCCATAGAGCGGCTTGCCGATGCTTTCCTTCCAGTTGCCCTGCTTGACCAGCTCGGCCAGTTCGACGGCCCGCCGAGCGGTGCTCATGATCAGCAGAAAGCCCGTATCGGCGGTGGTCTCGGTCAAGACGTCAGGGGTGTTGCACAACAGGATGCCGCGGCGGGTCAGCTCGTCGACGGGATAGTTGTCGTAGCCCACCGAGATGCTGGCGATAGCCTCGAGGTTCGGCGCCCTGTCGAGCAGCGAAGAGGTGATCTTGAGGCTTGAACCAACCAGGCCATGAGCCCGTGACAGGGCGTCGACAAAGGCCGGGTCCTCGGTATGCGAGACGCCCGGCAGGTAGTCCACGTGGAACTCCTCGCGCAGGGCGTCGAGCTGCTCTTGGTTGATCTCGCGAAATACCAGGATGCGTTTGGTCATGGGGAGCTCTTGTTGGTGTAGCTGTCGTTGTATCTGTCGTTGTCGCTATTGTCGTAACGAGAATGGACCTTTGTCGCACAACAGGGGGGAGTCTGTCTTGTTGACCTGCCCAGGGAGGTGGGAGTGCCAGCGCAGGAGGCTGGCCAGGATCGGAGCCCACCGCAGGCTTTCCTTCGGTGGGCCATCGTTGCGTCTACGGATCAGGCGTCTTCGAGCTGGCTCAGGCGGCTGCGGTCGGGGAGTCCTTCCATGTCGCCCGGTACCTGGACCTGCTCGGCGCCGATAAGGTTGGCGCGCTTGAGGGCCTGGCGTGGATCGAGACCATCGAGCATGGCGCTGACGAAGCCCACGGCGAAGCCATCCCCGGCGCCGACGGTATCAACCACCGTCTCCACCGGGACGCCGGCCACGGTGAAGGCTTCGTCTTGCCCTGTCAGGGTGCCGCGATAGTAGCTGCCCTCCGGACCTAGCTTGATCACCACGGCATCTGCACCCTGATCCAGGTAGAAGCCGGCGATATCGTGGGCGCTGGTCTGGCCGGTCAGCAACTGGCCCTCGGACAGACCGGGCAGCACCCAGTTGGCCTGGGCGGCCAGGCCGTTGAGGGTGTCGCGCATCTCGCTTTCGCTGGCCCACAGGGTCGGGCGCAGGTTGGGATCGAAGGACACGCTGGTGCCATGCTGGCGGGCCTTTTCGAGCAAAAACTGCGAGAGTTCACGGCAGCTGGCGGACAACGCCGGCGGAATGCCGGTAGCGTGCAGATGGCGCAGGGTGCTGAAGTCGACGTCCTGGGCGTCGGCCGGCGACAGCTTGCTGGCGGCGCTGTTGTGGCGACGGTACTCGACTCTGGGGTCCGCGCCACCCACCGCGCGCTCCTTGAACACCAGACCGGTGGCGTGCTCGGCGTCGGTGATCAGGTGGCGACAGTCGAGGCCTTCGCGCTCCAGGCTCGCACGCAGGTAGCGGCCAAAACAGTCTTCGCCGACCCGACTGAGCCAGCCCACCTTGAAGCCCAGCCGTGACAGGCCGATGGCCACGTTGGTGTCGGCGCCGGCACAGCTGCGCGAAAAGCGCTCGACCTCGGCCAGGTCGCCCGGGGCGTCGGCGGCGAACAGCGTCATGGCCTCGCCGAAGGTAAGGATGTCAGGAGTGTTCTGGTTCATGAGGAGGTCTCTGAGGTGGAAGACGAAGAGGACACTGAGGAAGGCTCCGCAGTGACGGAAGGGGTGGCAGCGGGCTGGGTGGAGCCCCTTGCCGTCAGCGTCGGGGCGAAGGTCGCACGCTGCGGCGCCTGCCGAGGCCCGACGGCACGGGCGCGCAGGCAGTCGACGGCGGCCTGACCGATGGCACCGGTGGGCTGGGCAAGGGTGGTGATGCCCGGTTCGGTCAGGTCACACCACTCTAGCTCGTCGATGCCCATCAGCCCGATCTCTCCCAGGAGGTAGCCGAGGGCCTTCATGCGTCGGGTCAGTGCCAGGGTTACCTGGCCATTGGCGCAGAGGATCGCCGGGCGGGAATCGCCTGCGCTATCGACAAATCGAGCCAATGCCTGGTCCAGGCGTTGGCGATCGCCAAGCTCGATGACCAGGGTGTCGCCGGATAGCGAGCCGTCACGACAGCGCTGGTTGAAGCGCTCCAGACGAGCTTGACGAGAGCTGGCCTGGGCCGGCGGTTCGGTAATGAACAACAGGCGCCCGTAGCCCTGTTCGCGCAAGTGCGCGATGGCCATGTCGATGGCGGCGTCGTTGTCGAGCCCTACCTCGTCGGCATGGACGTCGGCGAGGCTGCGATCGAGCAGTACCAGCGGCGTGCCGCTGTCGGCCAGCTGGGCGAGGGCGTCGCTGTGGCGGCCGGTCGCGTTTACCACCAGGCCCTCGATACGGTAGGACGACAGCAGCGCCAGCTGCTGGCGCTCCTGCTCGAGGTCGTTATCGCTGTTGCACACCATCAAAGACAGTCCCGCCTGACGACAGGCCTGTTCGACGCCATGCATGATCGCCACCGAAAAAGGATTGCGGATATCGGCCACCAGCATGCCGACCAGGCCGGAGGGGCCTCCCTTGAGGCCCCGGGCCATGGGATTGGGCTGGTAGCCCAGCGCAGTGGCGGCAGCGACGATACGCTCGCGCATGGCCCCGGACAGCCGTTCTCGTTCACCGCTGTAGTAGCGCGAGACGCTGGTCTTGGAGACGCCAGCCTGGCGGGCGACTTCGAGGATGGTGGCGGGTCGACGGCGGTCATTCATGGGGCGGCTCTTGGATAAGATGGCATCGTCCGTTTACAAGGGCGACGCTGGCGAGCCCTGTCGAGGTGAGCAGGCCAGGTGATGCGACAACGGCAGGACGTCGAGAAGTCCGTATGGGAACGTTTCCATTGGCTGACAAGCTTAGGCGCTAAAGGCCGAAGCCAGCAACAAGGCGTGCCTTAGACAAAGGTCTTGAGGTGATGTAGAGCAATGAAAAGGCCCGACAATTGCCGGGCCTCAGGGTATATGCAGCGGAATTTAGCCGCTGGAGAGCATGGCGTGTCTGTCGCGATCCTTCTGCAGCCGTGAGATGACCGTCGGCAGCTGGAACATGCTGGTGATCATGTGGGCGCCTTCGGGCGTTTCTTCGGCATCGGCGAAGCGATTGAGGTGGACCACGGTCATGCCTGCGGCCAGGGCCGCGTTGACGCCGACGATGGCGTCATCGATGGCGATGCAGTCCTCGGCGGCGAAGCCCATGATGCTGGCGGCATGCAGGTACAGGCAGGGGTCCGGCTTCCAGCAGTTGGCCGTGTAGCCGCTGAACAGGCGATTGCCGAACACCTCGGTCAGGCCCACGGTGGCAAGCGAGGTGCGCACCTTGTTTTCGGGGCCGTTGGAAACCACGCCCATGGGGTAGTGCGACAGCGCGGCGAGGGCCTCGGTGGCACCGGCGATGGGGGTCAGGTCGGTGGCCAGGCGGCGGTTGAGGTTGGCGCGCATGCTCGCTTCCAGCACCTCGAGGTGGTCAGGGTCGACCTGACCATGTTGTGCCTCGAGGGTGGCGACGATATTGCGAAAGCGCGCGCCGCGAAAGTCGCCCATATAGTCCTCGGCCCGGAACGGCAGTCCGGCGGCGGAGAGGCTGACGGCCATCTCGGCGGCCAGCAGGGGTTCACTGTCCACCAGGGTACCGTCACAGTCGAACAGCAGGCAGAGGGGGCGAGCCATGGAGGCGACCTCGCGATTCGTTGCGTTATCGAACAGTGTTGCAGATTTCTGCGGAGTCTGCCTGTGTTCGAAGTCGAAAACCACAATTTTTGAACACTGTTTTTTCACGCTGCGCAGTCCGCACTATTGCGGTGCGGAAAAGGGGAATTTGAGGCGGCGAGGACCTCTTCGCTATGCTGAAACACTGCGGTGTTCGAAACACCACATTCTCGGGGCGGGATGGCCCCGGACATGGTTCAAGGAGGTACTCATGAAAGAAGAGACACTGTGGTCCATCGTGGGATCCGCGGCCGCGGTGGGGGCCAGCGTGATGTCACGCAAGGCCGCCAAGCGTGCCTATCAAAAGGTATCGGACAAGGAACCGCCGGAAAATCCGGATCGCGACGACGTCGAGTGGCGCGAGGCGATCCTGTGGGGAGCCGCCACCGGCGTGATGGTCGGCGTGGCCCGCGTAGTGGGCCGTAGCGCCGGGCGCAAGGCGCTGGACAAGACCCGCAAGGGCGGGCGTTCTGCCAGGCTGCTGCCCGGCAAGCGTTGATCACAGTACAGGAAGGGGCGTCGCCCACCGCCCCTTCCTGGGTCAACCCGCCATGCCCTTGAGCACCTGGGCCGCGATGTGACCTGCTTCGCTGTGGTCGGGGACCGCCATGAAGGTGCTCTGGGAATAGGCGGGGTCGGGATAGCGGTAGAAGCCTTCGCCACTGGGCAGACCGAGCTTTCCGTTGGCAAGGAAATGTTGATGGAGGAAGTCGGCGTTGGCCCGCATTTCGTCGTTGTCGTCGACCTCGCCCCAGTGGTGGCTGACGTCGAAGCACGTCTTCATGCCGATGATGTCCATCATGCCGCAGGGCCCCGCTGCAGAGCTCCACATCTTCATGAAGGTGCGGTCGATCATCTCGGCGCTGCCGATGCCCTCACGCAGCAGGGTCAGGGAAGCTGTCAGCAGTGGCACCAGCCAGCTGTTGATCAGATAGCCGTTGCGCGGCTTTTCGACCGGAATGGGGATCATGCCGATGTCGATGGCGAAGCGCGTAACCGACTCCAGGGTAGTGCGTGATGTGCGTGGGTGAGCCATCACCTCGGCCACATTCATGATCCACACCAGGTTGGCGAAGTGCAGCGCGCAGTAGCGCTCCGGGCGTCCGCTGTCATCGGCGAAGTCGGCGGGCAGCAGGGTCGAGGAGTTGGTTGCCACCAGGGTCTCGGGGCCGAGCAGCGGTGCCATGGTCCGGTACAGCTGGCGCTTGATCTCGGGATCCTCGGGTACGGCTTCGATCACCAGTTCGGCGTCGGCCACCGCTTCGGCCAGGTCGCTGGTGTAGGCGAGCCGCGCGCGGGTGGCGGCGATGGCTTCGGGCTTGGCGCCCACGTCGGCCTGATAGATGCCGGCGTAGTGGTCATGGCTTGCGCGGCAGCGCTCCAGCGCCGTGTCGTCGATGTCATAGACGATGACACTCTTGCCCTTGAAGGCGCTGTGCCAGGCGATCTGGCCACCCAGGACGCCGCCACCCAGCACGCACAGCCTGTGTGGTCCATTTTCGAGAGAAGAGGAAAGGCTCGGGGTCATGTTCTGTCTCCGTGCTGGATCAGAATCTTGGCGTGCTCACCGGGATGGCGAAGCGTCTCGAAGGCCGCAGGGACCCCGTCGAGGGTGACGCGGTCGGTGATCAAGGGGGCGGCATCGAGGCGGCCGTCGGCGAGGTCGGTGAGGGTGGCAGCGAACTCCTCGGGGCGGTAGCCGAACGAGAAGCTGAGGTCCAGCTCCTTGCCAATACCGACGATCGGCTCGATCTGGTCGGTCTGCATGCAGACGCCGACCACCACCAGCCGACTTCTTGGTGGCAGGTCGAGCATGGTCCGGGCGATCAGACCGGGCACGCCGACACACTCGAAGGCCACGCAAGGCCTGGGCTGAGCGCCGATCGACAGCATTGCCATGGGGCCGTACATGTCGAAGCCCTGTGGCGCTTCTGCGGCCTCGAGCCAGCAATCGAAGGGGGCACGTTCGGCCGGATCGACAACGATATCGGCACCCAGGCACTCGGCCAGTTGGCGCCGATGGGGGGAGAAGTCGGTGGCCACCACCGGGCCAAAGCCGGCCGCCTTCAGTGCCATCACCACCGACAGGCCGACCGGACCGCAGCCGATCACGATCGGCACCTCGCCTCCGGCGAGCCGGGCTCTGGCGACGGCGTGGCGGCCGATGGCCAGTGGCTCGGTCAGTGCCGCCAGTTCGCTGGGCAAATCGCCGGGCACCTCCAGCAGACTGTGTTCCTGAAGGCGCATCAGCTCACCGAAGCCGCCGGGGTAGGCGTTGGCATAGCCGATGTGATGAAAGCCTTGGGCGTTGACCGCGTAGGGCACCGAGCAGACGCGGGTTCCGGCCTTGTATCGCTTGTCGCAGCCGGGGCCGTGGTCGAGGATCTCGGCACAGAATTCGTGGCCGAAGACCACGCCCTGGTCCGGTTCGAAGGCCACCGGAACGCGGCCCTTGCGAAGCCCCGCCAGCGCATCGTGACAGTGATCTGCCATGTGCAGATCGCTGCCGCAGATACCGCAGGCCAGGGTCTTGACCAGCACTTCTCCCGCTTCCGGCGTCGGGTCGGGCAGTGACTCGAGGCCGAGTCGCTCGTTGCGCAGGACGATCGCGCGCATGGGGAATCTCCTTGGCGTCGATGACGGGCCCCGCGGCACCTGCCTGGCGGGACACATACCGAGCGCAATTGTTGTAGGGAGTCTTGTCGATTGACGCCGCGTGGAGGCGTGATCTTGGCGGGCTAGCGCGGCGCGTCGGTGTGGTGCGGCGCGTCGGTGTAGTGCGGTTGGGGAGGCGTGACATAGCGCGCCGGGTCGAGGCCACGCTCGGTGATCAGCGCATCGATGAGCCCCATGATGCTGCTGGCGTCCATCAGCCCCAGATAGTTGCCTTGCTGATCGAAGTTGACGTTGGCGCCCTCGACGACCATGAAGGTGTCGGTGATCCCGTCATTGTCGGCGGGAGTGGCGAAGGTATGGATGGAGCCGCCGGGCTCGTACAGGTAGCAGCCGGCGGTCTGGGGTTGATCGGGATACTCGAGATAGTGCCAGCGTCCCGACAGGGTGAAGAAGTGCACCGTACCGGTGTGGTAGTGCTTGGGCAGCACCACACCGGGTTTGAACTTCACCCGCAGCACCCAGACGCCGTTGTGCGGGTCGAGAAACAGCGGCTGGACGTCGACGCCGGGGATGCCTGGCAGCGCGTCTTCATAGATGGGGAGTTCCTGGGTATCCAGGGTCAACAGGGCATCATGGGTCGAAATCTGGAAAGGAAATGGCATCTTGTTGTCGCTCTTGTCGTGGATGGATCAAAGAAACGTCTTCGAAGCATCATCCTCGTCTGCAAGACATCCTCCGATTTGACATTTGATGACAAGGATTTGACCTTGCACGACACTCAGGGCTAGACCTTAGATGGAGAGGGCCAGGCCAAGCGCGCTGGAGGCAAGAGCCCCAGGATCAACCGCCTCGAAAACGATGAACCGCTTCGAAAATTGAAGAGAGAATCAGCATCCGAGCAACGTAGGTGGTAAGGAAGTCAGGCTGAGGGAGAGAGCATGGCCGACTATTCGCGAGCGTCGTCACTGCACGGTTTCGCCAACTTCGCGCGCCAGCAGGGCATCGACCCCGAGGCCCAGCTTGCCAGGGTGGGACTATCGCTCTCGTTGCTGGAGTCGCCGGAAAGCATCATCGAGTTCTCGAGTCTGGCGATGCTGCTCGAAAACTGTGCCGAAGCATCCGGAGATTCGCTGTTCGGCCTGAAGTTCGGCCAGTACCAGGGAGTCGATATCTTCGGACCCTTGCTCTACCTGATTCAGAATGCCGCTACGGTCGGCCTGGCGCTGGAGGCGCTGGCACATCACTTTTCCGCCCACTCGAGCAGTGCGGTCATCGACATCGAACGTGGCCCCCGCCAGGCCTTTCTCAGCTACACCATGGTGGGGGGCGGGGCGGCTCCCGGTCGCCAGATCAGCGAGTTGCCGGTAGGCGTCGGCCAGCGCCTGCTGTCGTTGCTGCTGGGGCCGCAGTGGCGTCCCAGGGCCATCTATCTGGCGACGTCCCCCAGCGTGCCTGCGCTCCTGTATCAACGTTTGCTGGGGGTGGTGCCGACCTTCAACAGCCCTTCCGATGGCTGGCTGCTGGAATGTTCCGACCTCGAGCGTCCTCTGGTGACCGCCGACGGACGTCTGCATCGCTTGATGGAGCAGTATCTGACCTATCGGCCGGAACAACTCCCTCAAGATCTGGTCGATGAAGTGTCGTGGCAAATCCGTCAGCAGCTGGGGCAGGGGGGCGCTGGACTCGATGACATCGCCAGGCGACTGGCGCTGAACCCGAGAACGCTGCAGCGACGTCTGGCCACCAGGGGGCGATGTTTCCAGGATCTGGTCGATGAGGTCCGCAGGCAGTTGGCGATTCATTATCTTCGGGAAACGTCGCTGCCGTTGACCGATATCGCGAATCTGCTGGGCTACTCCGAGTTGAGCGCGCTGACGCGAGGTTGTCGCCGCTGGTTTGGGGTTGCGCCGAGTCGCTGGCGCCAGCACCAGCGGCGGAGATCGAACGGCGCAGGTTAGGCGCTGGTCTTCGAGTCGGCAGCCCGGGTGGTGGGCGCGAGGCGATTGCGCTGAAGTGCGCTTAGGTTATCGCTTCAGCACAGCTGCAGCCGGGTGTGGTCCGAAGGATGTGTTTCACTCTCCATGGGGACGGCCCGTGTACCCCTGATGTGGCCATGCCAAGGGGCGCCCAGGTCTTGGTGGACACTAGACTTGTTGCTGCTGACATCACTGTCATCAAGGTTGCCATCAAGAGAGCTATCACCATGAGCGAAGGAGAGGCGCGACGATGACGCCGCTATGGAAGGCATATCGGTTTACGCGCCGCGAGCAGCATGCCGCGGAAGCGGCCAGATCACGGGAGTCGCTGATCCAGATCCTGGATCGCGCCCGGGACGAGGACGTGTCGCTCAATCCGCGTCCTTCCTCCACGATTCTGGCGCTGGGGCTTCTCTGCCTGTTGCTGGGCACGCTCGGCTTTATCATCACCCTGGCGGGAGGGCTCTCCTGGCCGTGGCTGATTCCGCTGGCGCTGGTCGGGGCTGCCTTGCTGGGTTTCGACTGGCACGCCACCGAGCGGGTGGCCGCCTTCCTGCGACTGTTGGTGCGGCGTGCGGCGGAGCTCGACTTTCGACTGGCCGAGCCCGATGTCGATCTTGATGCGATGCTGACGACGCTCCGGCGAAAGATCACCGACTTTCAGCGTACCTATGCGGACAATGGTGAGCTTGAGTACTGCCGCAGGGCGGCCGATGAGCGCGTCGGTGGCGAATACTGGGTCTATCGCTTCGCCTATGACGAGGGCATGGACAAGGACCGCCGGACCTACCATCGCAACGGCCTGATCTGCGATCTCTTCGAGGTGGCGGCGGTGGATCTTTGCAACCCGCGAGAGGGCAAGTGGCGACTGTTGCACCACGGTTCCACCGGCGAACGCTGGGGAGAGGGCGCCTTTTCTCGCTATTTCGTCGCCTGCACGGCGGAACATGACGCCCTGGCGGCGTTTCTTACCGATGATGTCGTTGACTGTCTCGTGCGTCTTGCCCGCAGTTATCCGGAACTGAACGTTCAGGTCACCCGGGATCATCTGCTGTGTCTGACCTGGTCCGGCGAAGACCCCTACGCGCGGTTATTCGAGCCTGTCTCGGTGGCGCCTGCTGCGCGGCGGGCACCCTTTACCTCGAGCCAGGCGCCGGGGGAAGACCCCGATGAGGTCTATCGGGCGCTTGAAAGGCGACTGCGTGCTCCGCGCCATCTCACCGCGCTGGAGCCGCTGCTCAATGCCATCGAGGACATTCGCGCCGAGCTACCGGTGTCCTCGGCCCGCACGGAGGCCAATATTCCGTTGCGGCGACGGCTGGAAGAGTCTACCTGCTGACACCTGACGAGCGGTTTGGTGTTGTACCAGCGGCGCACAACGAAACGCCCCAAGCCTTGCCGGCATGGGGCGTTTTGCGTTACCGCTGCGGGAACCTGATCGACGCTTACTTCACCTTTGGATCAAGTTCACCTCGGGCGTAGCGCTCGAACATGCCTTCCAGGCTGATCGGCTTGATCCTGCTGGCGTTGCCGGCGGTGCCGAAGGCTTCGTAGCGGGCGATGCAGATGTCCTTCATGGCGCTGACGGTAAGCTTGAGGAACTTGCGCGGGTCGAACTCTGCCGGGTTCTCGGCCAGGAAGCGACGTACCGCACCGGTCGAGGCCAGACGCAGGTCGGTGTCGATGTTGACCTTGCGCACGCCGTGCTTGATGCCCTCGACGATTTCTTCCACCGGGACGCCGTAGGTCTCGGGGATGGCACCACCGTTGGCGTTGATCACCTCGAGCCACTCCTGGGGCACGCTGGAGGAGCCGTGCATGACCAGGTGGGTGTCCGGGATGCGCTCGTGGATTTCCTTGATACGCTGGATCGACAGGGTGTCGCCGGTGGGCGGACGGGTGAACTTGTAGGCGCCGTGGCTGGTGCCGATGGCGATGGCCAGGGCGTCGACGCCGGTGGCCTTGACGAAGTCGGCGGCCTCTTCCGGGTCGGTCAGCAGCTGGTCGTGGCTCAGCTTGCCCTCGGCGCCGATGCCGTCTTCCTCACCGGCCATGCCGGTTTCCAGGCTGCCCAGGCAGCCGAGCTCACCTTCTACCGAGACGCCACAGGCGTGGGCCATCTCGACGGTGCGGCGGGTGACGTCGACGTTGTAGTCGTAGTCTGCCGGAGTCTTGCCGTCCTCGCCCAGGGAGCCGTCCATCATCACCGAGGAGAAGCCGAGCTGGATCGAGCGCTGGCACACAGCGGGGCTGGTGCCGTGGTCCTGGTGCATGACCACCGGAATATGCGGAAACTCTTCCACGGCGGCCAGGATCAGGTGGCGCAGGAAGGGGGCGCCGGCGTATTTACGGGCGCCGGCGGAGGCCTGCAGAATCACCGGGGAATCGGTGGCGTCCGCGGCTTCCATGATGGCGCGAACCTGCTCGAGGTTATTGACGTTGAAGGCCGGCACGCCGTAGCCATGTTCGGCGGCGTGGTCCAGCAATTGGCGCATACTGACGAGTGCCATGGAGGTACCTGATTCTTGAAGAGGTCGAGAGCGCGATGCTGTCGCGCCCATGTCGCTTGGGTTGTCAAAGGGCCGGCGATGGCCGGCCCCGGGGCTTAGGCTTGGTAGAAAGCACCGGCGAGCGCCGCTGCTTTTTCGGCAAACCTCAGCGAGCGGCCGCCTCGAGGGCGCTGACCGCCGGCAGTTCCTTGCCCTCGACGTACTCGAGGAAGGCGCCGCCTCCGGTGGAGATGTAGGACACCTGCTCGGCGATGCCGTACTTGTCGATGGCTGCCAGGGTGTCACCGCCGCCGGCGATGGAGAAGCCGTCGCTTTCGGCGATGGCCTTGGACAGGGCCTCGGTGCCGCCACCGAACTGGTCGATCTCGAACACCCCGACGGGGCCGTTCCACAGGATGGTGCCGGCGCTCTTGAGCATGTCGCCCAGGCGGGCGGCGGTTTCCGGGCCGATGTCGAGGATCATTTCGTTGTCGGCGACCTGGTCCACCGGCTTGGTGACGGCTTCGGCGGAGTCGGAGAACTCGGTAGCCACGACCACATCGGTGGGCAGCGGAATCTCGACCCTGGCCATCAGCGCCTTGGCCTTGTCCACCAGGTCGGCCTCGTAAAGAGACTTGCCGACGTTGTGACCCGCCGCGGCGATGAAGGTGTTGGCGATACCGCCGCCGACGATCAGCTGGTCGCACTTCTCGGACAGGGCGTTGAGCACCTCGAGCTTGGTCGAGACCTTGGAGCCGCCGACGATGGCGGTCATCGGGCGCCTGGGAGTCGCCAGCGCCTTTTCCAGGGCATCGAGTTCGGCGGCCAGCAAGGGGCCCGCGCAGGCGGTCGGTGCGAAGCGGGCCACCCCGTGGGTCGAGGCCTGGGCACGGTGGGCGGTACCGAAGGCGTCCATCACAAAGACGTCACACAGCTCGGCGTAGCGCTTGGCCAGGGCTTCGTCGTCCTTCTTCTCGCCCTGGTTGAAGCGCACGTTCTCGAGCAGTACCACGTCGCCGTCTTCCAGGCTCGGTTCCTGCTCGAGATAGTCGGTCACCAGGCGCACGGGGCAGTCCAGCAGGTCACCGAGGTAGGCCGCCACCGGTGCCAGGGTGAACTCGTCGGCCGGCTCGCCTTCGGTGGGGCGGCCCAGGTGGCTCATCAGCAGCACCTTGGCACCTGCGTCGCGAGCTGCCTTGATGGTCGGCAAGCTGGCGCGCAGACGGGCATCGCTGGTCACCTGGCCGTGTTTGACAGGTACGTTGAGGTCTTCGCGAATCAGTACCCGCTGACCCTTGAGGTCGAGATCGGTCATCTTGCGCACGTTCATGTCGGCAGATCCTCGTCTGGAAAGTCTGAGGGAGACAGCGAATGGCAACGGCTGGTCAGTGGAAGTGTCATCGCTCGGGAACCCGGGGAAGGCTGGCGAGGCGCCCGGCCACGTCCAGCATGCGGTTGGCGAAGCCCCATTCGTTGTCGAACCAGCAAAGCAGCTTGAGCAGGCGGCCACCGGCCACCCGCGTCTGAGTGGCGTCTACGATACCGGAGCGGGGATCGTGGTTGAAGTCGATGGACGCCATGGGCTCCTCGGTATACCCCAGCAGGTCAGGAAGCCGTGACTCGCTGGCCTCGCGCAGCAGTCGATTGACCTCGCTGGCCGAGGTATCGCGCTTGACGCAGATGGACATGTCCATGGCCGAGACGTTGATCGTCGGCACCCGTACATGGAGGCACTCGAAGCGCTCCGCCAGGTGCGGCATCAGGC
The DNA here is from genome assembly GCF_030733595.1 of Halomonas sp. MMSF_3323. Taxonomy (NCBI): domain Bacteria; kingdom Pseudomonadati; phylum Pseudomonadota; class Gammaproteobacteria; order Oceanospirillales; family Halomonadaceae; genus Halomonas; species Halomonas sp. MMSF_3323. The sequence continues at coordinate 184,938 of NZ_JASHIT010000002.1, forward strand.
GATTGATGCCTCGGGCCAGGCCGGTGTCCACCGGCACGATGGATTGCATCGCCGAGCGGGTCAGGCGCAGATCGGTCTGGTGGTAGGCATCGATCACCGGCTGGTCGTTCATGGCCGAGTGAATGGTCGTGGTCACACCGTGCTCGATGCCCAGCGCCTCGTCGAGCACGGTCAGGATCGGCACCAGGCAGTTGGTGGTGCAGGACGCTGCCGAGACCACCCGGACGTCGGGCGTCAGGTCGTCGTCATTGATGCCGCTGACGATGGTGGCGTCGACGTCGCTTTCTGCCGGCTGGGAGAACAACAGCCGGCCGGCCCCTGCCGCGAGATGGCGCTCGGCGGTGGCGCGATCCTTGAAGCTGCCGGAGCACTCCAGCACCAGGTCGATGCCGAGTGACCGCCAGGGCAGAAGGTCAGGGTCCTCTTCGGACAGCACCCGGATCGCATGCCCGTTGATGATCAGGTGGCCGTCGCTGCTTTCCACCCGGCCGGGGAAGCGCCCGTGGGTGGTGTCGTAGCGAGTCAGGTAGGTAATGGTATCGAGTCCCGAGAGCTCATTGATCGCCACCACCTCGAAGCTGGGGTCGTTGCGTTCGATGAGGGCTCGCAGGACGCACTGGCCGATGCGGCCGTAGCCATTGATGGCAATACGCTGGGCCATGGGGCTCGATACTCTCCACGGAGGGATGGACACAGGCGCGAAAGTCTATCTCAAATCGCCCCGCGCGTCGCGGCTCCAGCGGCGTCACACTGGGCATAAAACCGCGCAGGTAGCATAAAAATAAAGCTGAATCGGTTCAGCCGAGCATGCCGGCCAGGCGCCAGGCCAGCGGCATCATCAGTGCCGTCAGCACCCCGGTCAGCGTCATGCCGAGAGAAGCGAAGGCACCGGCGGTGGGGCCCAGCTCGAAGGCGCGCACAGTACCGATGGCGTGGCCGTTGATGCCCAGTGCCAGCCCCAGCAGGCGCTGATCGGTGATCTTCAAGAGCCGGCCGAACAGGCTGACGCAGGCGGTGGCCGCGACGCCGGTGATCAACAATCCCCCCATCAGGATCGGCACGGAGCCGCCCAGGCGCTCGGTGATGCCCATGGCGATGGGAGCGGTCACCGATTTGGGTGCCAGCGAGGCCAGCAGTTCCGGCGGCGCCCCCAGTGCCCAGGCGATCAGCAACGCATAGCAGGCGGCCAGCACCGTCGACACCGGTAGGCAGACCAGCAGCGGCCTCCACAGCGCGCGTATGTGGTGCATCTGCTGGTAGAGCGGTACCGCCAGGGCCACCGTGGCCGGGCCCAGCAACAGCATCAGCCACTGGGCGCCCTGGCGATAGTCGACGTAGGCGATGCCGGCCGCCTTGAGCGTCGCGGCGAGCAGCAACGAGGCCAGCAGTACCGGCGGGCACCAGCCGGGAGAGCCGAGCCGCCGAAACAGCGCCATGCCGGCCAAGTAGGCGCCGATGGACAGGGCGATGGCCAGCATTGGGGTATCGAGGTGATCGACCACGGCGAGGTTCATGAGGTCTTTCCTTGGGCGGTGGTGGTCGCCTCGGAGGGCGTCGCCGGCAGCAGGCGGCGCATCAGCCACAGGGTGCTGGCAACGCTCAGCAGGGTGCCCAGGGTCAGCGCCAGCCCTACGGCGAGCCAGTGCCCCGAGATCTGGTCGAGCACCCAGAACACCCCGACCACGCCGGGCATGATCAGCATCGCCAGCAGCATGATCAGCGGCTGGGCCGCCGCTGCCACGTCTTCGTGCATGCGGCCTCGTAGTACGAAGACACCAGTCAATAGCATCAGTCCGACGACGCCGGGGGACAGCGGCAGTTCACCCAGGCTGACCACCAGGTCGCCGACCAGCCACAGCAGCGAAAGCCATAAAAAGCCTCGTAACACGGACATTGCAATCCTCTTGGGTCATTGTCACTGGCCGGGGCCAGGGGAATTGAGCCATTGTGCCGACTCATGGTGCCTTGGTCAGCAGGGGCTCTCGTTGCAGCGCGTCATCCGCTACCCTGTGTAGACTGACTATTCGCCTACCGCCCGACTGGGTCGGGCATGACAGGGAGATTGATGATGAGTGATATTGCCAGCTGGCTGGGTGCCGAGGCAGAGGACCTTTTGACTCATGAATGTCGCGGTATCGCCAAGGAGCAACTCCACCTGCCGGGATCGGACTTCGTCGACCGGGTGATGATGGACTCCGACCGCTCGCCGGCGGTGCTGCGCAGCATGCAGACGATGTTCAACCATGGCCGTCTGGGGGGCACCGGTTACCTCAGCATCCTGCCGGTGGATCAGGGGATCGAACACTCCGCTGGCGCCTCCTTCGCACCCAACCCGATCTACTTCGATCCGGCCAACATTGTGGAGCTGGCGATCGAGGGCGGCTGCAACGCCGTGGCTTCTACCCTGGGTGGCCTGTCGTCGGTGGCGCGCCGCTATGCCCACCGCATCCCGATGATGCTCAAGTTGAACCACAACGAGACGCTGACCTATCCGGCGATCTACGATCAGACCCTGTTCGCCGAGGTCGACCAGGCCTTCGACATGGGGTGCGTCGCCGTGGGTGCGACCATCTACTTCGGTTCCCCCGAGAGCCGTCGCCAGATCGAAGAGATCAGCGCGGCCTTCGAGCGCGCCCACGAGCTGGGCATGGTGACGGTGCTGTGGGCCTATCTGCGTAACCCGGCCTTCAAGCATGAGGGCACCGACTATCATGTGGCCTCCGACCTCACCAGTCAGGCGGTCCACCTGGCGGCGACGCTCAAGGCGGACATCGTCAAGCAGAAGCTGCCCGAGAACAACGATGGCTATCGCACCATCGGCTTCGGCAACACCCACGAGAAGGTCTACAGCGAGTTGACCAGCGATCACCCGATCGATCTGGCCCGCTATCAGGTGGCCAACGCCTACATGGGCCGTGCCGGGCTGATCAACTCCGGCGGTGCCTCCACCGGAGAAGGCGATCTGACCCAGGCGGTGCGTACCGCGGTGATCAACAAGCGGGCCGGTGGCATGGGCCTGATCTCCGGTCGCAAGGCCTTCCAGAAGCCGATGCGTGACGGGGTAAGCCTGCTCAACGCCATTCAGGACGTCTATCTGGCGCCGGATGTCACCATCGCCTGATCCAAGCCTGCCTCAACAACCGCGCAGGATAGAGGATCAGACCGCCTAGGCCGACCATCAAGGTCGCTAGATACAGCAGGGGCACG